>JAFTBT010000048.1 GCA_017455085.1 Synergistaceae bacterium | reverse complement strand
CGACCTTGTCGAAGTATGTCGGCTCGAGGGCGATTGCGTACTTGTCCTTGACGTTCACGACGAATGCGTCATCATGCAGCACCATAACGTCATACTTGCCGTCATGCTTTGCGTGTGTGATGGTGGATTTTCCTGAGCCAGAGAGTCCGAAAGCCGCGACGACGAATTTTTTGCCGCTTCCGTCCTTGAGGGTGTAGCGTTTGAGTCCGCCGTGGCATGATGCGTAGCCGTTACGTGCAGCGATTCCCCAAGCGAGGGTCAGTGTGCCCTTCTTGAGCTCTCCGAAATAGCGAAGTCCGAGTACGATTGCGCAGTTCTCTTCCGGCGAGAAGAAGGCGATTCCGAGCGGGAACTGTTTCTGAAGTTCGGGGTCTCCGTGCGGCCAGTCGGGGTCTGCTACGAAGAAAATATCTCCGTCATGGTCGGACACAGGGCGTGATGCTTCGTAACGGGGCTTGTATGCTTCGTTGGCGTACTGGAAATTGATCATCCAATTGTAGAGATTGTTCTCGTAGCCCTCAGGCAAAATAATGTGTGCGGCAGTCATGAAATCCTCATCGAGTCCAACATATGCGTCTGCCTCGTAGAGTTTCCTGTAGCGCATGTTGTACACGGCCTCACGGATGATCTTGCAGTACTTGGCCACGTCAACGTCAGGGTAGCCGACGATTCTGCGGGCAGCGGCTGTACGTCCGAAGATGCCTCCGTCATTGAAGAGCAGCACGTTTGCGTCCATAGGGAGTCCCTGCTCTTCAGGTTTGTAGATGGGCATACCAGTAAGCTCTATAGTGCCGGGAGAGTTCTTAGCGAGATTGTAGGCCTCGTGAAGATCCTGAACGTGATGAACATTGTTGCCGTAAAAGAGTGTCTCGATGGTGGTTCTGGGCTGTGCATGATAAACTTTCTTGAAGTTTTCGGGGTCATAGTAACCGATAGTTGACATGCGAAAATTTTTGCTCCTTTCTTTTCATATGGAAAAATGTGTGTGGTGATTGGGTAATTATAGCACCAAACATTAATCCTGCTGTATAATGAGACACATTCCCAAACTTTTCACAGAAAGGATATTTATACTAGTGGTTACCCTTCAGGAAATTCTTGAACGCGACAAACGTCCTCCGTCTGTTACTGTGTCCATGCTCTGCTACAATCACGCAAAATATATTGATGAAGCGATACAGAGCGTGTTGATGCAGAAGACGAATTTTCCGGTGAACATAGTTATTCATGACGATGCAAGCCCGGACGGGAGCGCGGATATTATCAGGAGATATATGGCGGAGAACCCGAATATCACTGCGATACTTCAGCCGGAGAATATTTTCCAGCAAGGCAAGTCTTTTATGCCTTTCGTGGTTCCTCACTACACTGGCAAGTATATAGCACACTGTGAGTGCGATGATTACTGGATAGATGAGCATAAATTGCAGATACAGGTGGACTATCTGGAGGCGAACCCTGACTGCATAGCCGTATACAGCAATATATTGCCCGTGAACAAATACAGCCAGTACGATGAGAGCCTTAGGGGGCCGTACACGAAAACCGGCGCAGGGGATTATCCTCGCAGAAGCTATCTCGATGTCAGGCATCAGACTGCGAGCTGTGTGCATAGAAATTTTTACCTGGTCATGACTCCTGAAGAGATAGATTTTTTTACACGTGTTAAAAGCAACGGAGATGTGCAGTATCTGACAATGTTCCTGAATATGGGAAGAGTCCATTACTTCAGCGAGGAATTTGCAGCACACAGAAGAGTCATAGATGAAGGAGATTCTTGGAGTGCGTACATGGCCAGAACTGACGACTACAAGAAATACTGCATACTCGTCTTGCACCACATGGAAAACTACAGGATGGTCGAGCATTTCTTCGGGAAAAAATGCCGCAGTAAGTATGTCTTCCTGTTGTGGGACGAACTGAAGGGGCGCATAAAGTTCCACAAGTCAGTGATCAGGGATGCTGGCCTTGATCCGTCATACAGCCTGAAGAATATCCCGTTGTATGCGTATGCAGCACTCCCGTTTTATGCGTCGTACAAGGTTGTCAAGAAGTTAGCGAAGATCCTTTTACCGAAGAAGGTTATATCAGCGTTGAAGAGATTCAGATTCTAGTTCTGAGAAGATTAGGAGAGTTATGCATGTCAGAAAATATTCTAGTTACACGCTCGTCAATCCCACCACTTGAGGAATATGTAGAGGAAATCAAGCCCATATTCGCCTCCCACTGGCTCACAAACATGGGCGCAAAACACAAACAGTTTCAGGCTCAGCTCTGCGAGTATCTCGGTGTCGAAAACATCGAGCTCATGACCAACGGCCACATGTCGCTTGAACTCACTCTACAGGCTATGAATCTTCAAGGCGAAGTCATCACCACCCCGTTCACATTCGCCTCCACCACACACGCAATAATTCGCAACGGCCTGACCCCAGTTTTCTGCGACATAGACCCCAAAGACTTTACGCTCGACACCACAAAACTCGAACGCCTCATCACAGACAGAACATGCGCAATCATGCCCGTACACGTCTACGGAAATGTCTGCAACATTGAGGAAATCGACAGGATCGCCAAGAAATACGAGCTCAAGGTAATTTACGATGCCTGCCACACTTTCGGAGAGACCTACAAAGGCAAAAGCACCGCATGTTTTGGTGATGCCTCATGCTTCAGCTTCCACGCCACGAAAGTCTTCAACAGTATAGAGGGCGGAGCAGTCTGCTACTCTGACGCGAAACTGGGCGAAGCTCTCTACGAACTCAAGAACTTCGGAATACGCGGCCCTGAAGATGTCGTTAGTGTAGGTTCAAACGCAAAGATGAACGAGTTTTGTGCGGCGATGGGTATCTGCAACCTGAGGCATGTTGACGGCGAGATCCAGAAGCGCAAGGCTGTATATACGCACTATTTTGCCCGTCTCGGAAATGTTGAGGGCTTGAGACTGAATCCCGTTCAGGAACACGTGAAGCCAAATTATGCATACTTCCCTGTGGTGTTTGAGGAGCAGCAGTTCGGCGCAAGCAGGGGTGAAGTTTTTGATGCACTGGCCGCAAACGGAATCATTGCCCGCAAATATTTCTACCCATTGACGAACACGTTCACGGCATTTCACGGAAGATTTGACGTGATGGAGACACCCGCAGCCCTGCACGTGAGCAGAAGGGTTTTGACTCTGCCGATGTATGCGGATTTAGACTCTGCTACTGTAGACCGGATATGTGATGTGATTCTGAGCTGCCGCAAATAATTTCACCGTATCACCACAAAATAAGCTGCCGAAAGTAAACAGCAAGTATTGACGCACAAAAAAGCCCCCGTGATTCTGATTCACAGGGGGTAATATTTTCTCTCAGGGTATATTCTTCAGCACACGCTACTTCAGGCGGTTCTCGTTGCCGTGTATGAGTCTAACTATATTCGTCCGGTGTCTGAACACGCACAGTGCCGCAAGTATCGCCGAGATGATGATGAACTCCTTCGGTGCACCCAGCATCGCGAATCCTACAGGCATTGCCGCCGTCGACAACATGGACGCTACAGAAACGTATCTTGTCGTCTTCATCAGCACATACCACAAAGCTCCGCACAGCAGCACCACAGCAAAAGACTCATACGGCCATATGAAGAATAATGTCCCGTAAGTTGTCGCTATGCCCTTGCCTCCCTTGAAGCCCAGCCACACCGGATAATTATGCCCGATCACTACCCCCAACGCCGCAACCGCCATGATGAGGACTCTGGACTCTTCTGGCACAAGATGCACCGCCATCAACAGTGCAAATGCTCCCTTCAGCATGTCGAACACCGCAGTGAACCTCGCCCAGCCGAAGCCCATAGCCCGCCCCACGTTTGTAGCACCGATTGCTCCGGAGCCGATAGACCTGATGTCGAGATGGTCACGTTTGCCGTTTGCATCCCTGTGGAAAAGTTTTGTGATCACGTAGCCGGTCGGAAATGACCCGATAAGGTACGAAGCTGCTGCCCATAAAATTACGTCTCGCATTGTATTATTCATTCCCCCTCTGGAAAATTTTACTGCCTTAGTCTTGGCCGCTGATTCTGTCTGAGCCTTTCTTGATGTTCAGATTCACGAGGTCCTTATCCTTCAAGTCATCCCACCTGAAATTCAGCACCAGCAGGAACAACGCAGAAAACGGATCTACTCTCCACTCGTGATTGCCCTTGAAAGCATCGTGAATAGTCCGTAACTGGTTAAGGCCCTTGCTGTCGCTCTCCATGTCCGCAAGAAAATTTCTGACCTCCGAAATTGTGTCTATCCCCGCAGCACGAAGTATCCCGCACAAATGCTCGAAGCTCTCCCGCAAATACTCAGCATCAGGCGTAAACTCCGGAAAGCCAGCCTCAAGTGCAAGAGCATTCCACCGGCCAAGCAATGCCTCATCATCACGAAACAGCATATACAGTTCTTCATCGGTGAAGAGTTTTTCTGCTTCGGGTATCTCCTGCTTATGTGGCTGCATGTTCGTCTGCGGCACAAGCAAAGACTCCTCCTTGATCTCGTCACGCAGCGTCAAGAATCCCTTGTCGGCCTTCTCCAGCATTGCACCCAACAGGAATAATTCACGGGTAAATTCTTCTTCTGAGGCAGTGCCTACCGTCTGGCTGACCTTCGGAAGAATCGTAGCCCACACTTCCTGAAGCATTGTGCGCAGTTCGAGCCGGAAGCTGAGGGTCTTGTACTTTTCCCATTCCTTGAGTGTTGAGCGTGATCTGGAGAGTGAGAGTATATACACTACTGCGGGATAGCCGAATCTTCTCGGGTCTCTGAGTACTCCGGAATCTGACGGCAGGGAGCGCGTAGGGTCAACGTCAAATTCTGCTTTCACGAGCTTTTCGATTCTGAGGACATCCGCCGGAAATCGCAGCAATACCCTCACAGTTACGAGGTCTACTCCGGCTAAATCCTTCTCGTCCAGCGTAGACAGCACACGCAAAAGTTCAGCGGGTTCTTCTGCCCAGCCCTCTATCGCGTAAAACTCTACACCTTCGACTTCCACCAAGTCCTGAATCAGGTTGCGGATTCTTGCAGCAAATTCTTCATAGAGTTTCAGGCTCTCTACATACCGTAAACCTATTTCGTTAATTCTGCGCTTGTCCATGCGAAAATTTTATCACAGTGCTAAAAATTCACGGCATATGTTGTCGATTTTGTCAACACATCCCGGAACTGGTAAGGGCATCACTGGATCATGCCACTCACTCACGATACACGGCACTCCTGACTGTGAAGCAAACTCACTGACTTTTGTGTCATATGGCATCACAGCGATGGGAGTCCCGAAGATTCTAGACAGCACCCCGAAATGCAGCCTCATTCCCACAGCTCCGGAAGCTCCAGCCCATAATTCTGCGGCATCGTGAAAAGTTTTGACCCTCACGATCTCGCGCAGGCCAAGTACACCCAGAGCGTTAACATCTTCATCCGAGAGAGCAGCACCGACAACGCGATAATCTTTCAGGTGGGGAGCAATGATTTTTGTGAAGGAGTCGAGATTCTTGCACGGCCTGAGATTCACGAGCATATAGCCCTTTTCGCGTGAGGGGTATGCTTCCGGATTTATGGGGGATGTTGCAGGATTGGGAGTATACGCCTCCGGTTTGAGGGTCATAACCAAATCACAGCCCTTCACGAGATTCTTACAGCCCAGACTCTCCGCAAGTGTGTATGATTTCTCATCGCGGACATGAAGAGTTTCACACAGCCTCAGTGCATCGCCCGCAAGCATTCTCGACACTCCAGACCCCAGCGGCCCGACAGACTGCCCCAACGCCCACACACGACACCCGCAAAGTCTCGCAAGCCTCACTATCCCCCAATACCATACGCAGGACTTCACGCTGCTTGTGTCCTGAAAGAGTCCCCCTCCGCCGAGCAAAAGACTCTCGCTGTTCCGGAATGCACGCACGACTTCACGAAGCCTCCACCGATTCACGGATTCAGCACCAAAATTCCGGCTGATCTCTTCGGGAGTGTTTGAGAGAATCACGAGGGACTCTCTGCTTACTCCGCACCTGCTGAACATCTCCATGCAGGCACTCAGCAAAAGCTCATCCCCAAGATTCCCGAAACCGTAATAGCCCAAAATCGCGGCCTTGTATTTCTTCATGAGAGTATGGGACGTATCAGCTTAAGCACCGGCACAACTACGAACTTCACCAGCCCGACAACTACCAGCCCGACAAGAATCCCCGTCCAGAGTCCGTGAAACTCCCTCAAGAGAATCAGCGTTAGGGGTGTGTGGAAATGGCAGAAGCTGTTCACTACTGACGAGAATCCCGCAGCGACTCCGATTCTGAGGACTTCCCTGTACTGCTTAAGCATTCCGTTCTTCACTAAGTAGCACAGTAACAGCAGGCACGGATACCCCACAAAAACCTCCTTCGTTCTTGGCCGAGCGACAAGCAAATGCTCAAGAGCCAGCCTGATTTTCTCCTCGAACGGCGGAGTATACGCAACATTCCCGCTCCTGAAGACCATTAGCCCAACACCGCCCAGCAGAATCATGATCATGATCAACTCTCCCCACAGTGGAGGCCTGTTCAGGAACTCGATCACCGACTCAGGATGCACACGCCGCTTCAGGTCATGCAGAACCACCAGCACCGGAGGCAGTACAAGCGTCAATCTCACTCCCGAAAATGTCGACAGCCTCAGCATGTAGCCGCTCACACTGAAGAACGAAGCCATCGCCAGACTCGCGCACACAGCGAACCCAAATCCCAAAAGCACCTGATGTTTTCGTGTGGTGTCCATCGCGAGCAATGATGCCTCAACCGCAATCATCGGAGCAGCCAGCGCACCCGCAAGCCTCGCCGCAGCAGACACCTTCAGCACACACACAGCAAGCACTACACTTCCCGTCGCGAAGAGCAGCATAGTTTTGTGCTTCGAGTTCATGCCCATCCTAACGAGGTATCTCCACACGCAGAGCATCAGCACCGCAGACAAAGCCCACGCCGTGAATATGCTGGAGTGCAGATCGTTGCGGGCAAATACCGGGTCAGGCCAAGCAAGTGCAAACCCGTGCGCCTTGAGTTCCTCACCGAGCAACCTGACTTCCTCCGCGAAATCCCAAAACCTGAAACTTGACGTGTTAGCCGGAGCAGTTCGCAGCAGCAATAATCTCACGGCTCTCTCCACCGCCGCGCGTATGAGCCTGTCACGTAGAGCTGTGCGTGTGATTCTCCGTGAAGTCATCTCGTCATTCGTGACGCTGTGTAGTGGCAGCAATAACGGTGATACTTGCCTGTTCAGCTGAGGCTCTCCCAATTGCTTCGAGAACTCCACCACAGCAACAGGTATCCCAAGCTCACGCGAGACCCCCGCGAGTTTGCTCACGTCCGGATAGCCTGAGACGTATTCCCCTGACGGCGTGAACACACTCACCGGATATTTTGCGTGTACTTCCCGGAGCATGAGTGCAGCTCTGTCCGCGAGATGTCCCGGTGACGGAGCAGGCCTGTAGAAGATGTGCAGCCCCGCACGTTTTGCCGCTTCGAGGCCGTCGATGTCGGGAATAGTTCCGGAGTTCCTGAGGACGTTTGACGGCATTGTGAGGAGGAGCGGACCGGTCCTGTCGTCTGAGATCGCGAACCTTAAGCGCAGCCATTTGTTGAGGAGTTCCCTGTGTTCGCTGTATGGGTTGATGGATATGATTGTGCCTTCGGTGCTGAGGGCGGACTCGTTGTCTCGGGGTTTGGCTTTCATTTCGGCTTGGCCTATTCCGTGAAGTAAGCTGTCTCCGATTAATTCACTTACCATGATTCCGGTCATGCCGTTTTTCATGAGGGTGGCTATTGCCTCGTCGACATGGAGGCCAGAATTTTTTGCGAGGGTCGAAATTTCCCGATAGTCCGCAAGAATCGCGACGTTGTTGTTGGACTTTTCGAGGATGTATCTCGGAATGAGTCCCCACGCTGAACACGCAAGCACAGCCAGCGCGAACAGCACCATGTATATTTTGTGCTTCATATTTATTGATAATCTCTCCTTTGGGATAATGGCTATATAGTATAATACATATGCAGTTAGTCATTCCGCATTAACAAAAATGTAGTAACACTATCAAATCACCACAACACAAAGTAAAAGCAAAAGGCTCATACTGGCAACATTCTTACGGATCCCCTGCCGCAGACATGGGAAGGCTCAGGATCGGCTTTTGTTTTTCACGCTGAAAGTCCGGATTTTTTTGTGTAAGTTCATACAGCTGTGATGCTCTGTACTCCACATCAGCAAAGTATTTCCCGATTCTGCCTTGAGCTTCCGTTAATCTCGTTATGACTCTGATCCCTGAATGCCCCCTGAGAATCTCTCTGCCCTTCTGTGTGAATCCCAACACCCTCGCGTACGGAACTCCTCCCCTGATTGCGCCCATCACTTCCCAGCGGTCAAGCCCCAGCAGCAAATACACAAGCCTCCTCCGAATATGCGCCCTCGTATACCTCGCACACACGCACCTTCCTATGAAGTCCTCCAGTCCCCGCGCCTCCCTCCAGTGCCTCAAGAATAGCCCCTCGATCCCCTCGTCAATCCCCCACACCTTGCGAAGCTCCTCCGCCCGACTCCGCAGCAGCACTCCCTGCACCAACGGCCACAGTCTCGACTCGTCAGACACTCCCGACTCCGCAAGCATCCTCCGGGAAAACTCCGGCAGCATCCACGCATTTCCGGCCAAGTCCTCACGAACAGCCCTGCTCGAAAAACTGCCCTCACGTTTCACCTTCAGGACACCGAGTCCGTGCGCAAGCGCAGCCGACGGCCAATCATGCCTCATGATTTCGCGCATATAGGACACCGCAAGCATGTTGTTAGGCTGTGAGATGAACGCTCCTGCTCCCGGACACACTGCCTCCAGTGCAAGAGCATGTGCCTTTGCGTACGAAGCTCCCCGCCGAAGCTCAGCCCTGATAGCCTCCGAAAACTCCGGAGTCCTTTCCGCCGCAATCACCCTGTCCGCGTCAAAGTCTGGGGTCTCCATCCCGAAAGCTATCCTGTCAGCGAAATGTGCCAAGAGATTCACAGCTCCCCTTGCGAAGTCATGACCGGCTGCACACGCGAACAAGAACGGTAGCTCTATCACTAGGTCAGCTCCGGCCAAGAGTGCCGTTTTTGCGCGGGTGAACTTGTCCGTGAATGCGGGGCTGCCTCTCTGTGTGAAGTTTGACGACAGAACTACAACACATGCTTCCGAATCAGCTTTAGCCTGTGTGATTAGTGAGTAATGTCCTGTATGAAGAGGATTGAATTCTGCGATAATGCCTATGATCATTTTAATGCGCCTCCAGTCAGAAAACATAACTGCTGCTTGACTTTTGCAGGGGACTCGGTTCTTGCACAGGGAAAATTTATGTATTGCGTTTTCAGGGTTTTTACGTGTATAATCTTCCACATTACGGCGTACCCATACATTACAAGCTGTTCTGAATTTCTGCGTATCTTCTGCCAAGTTGGCAATCTGCATCCCGGGTGCGTCTGGGACAGCAAAAATCTTCGGGGATGTATATTCATTAAGGAGGTGCTTCTATGAGTAACGCTGCGGTGATGATGAAAGTAATTCTGCGTTTGCGGTCTGCTCTCTTAAGGGAAGGGAACAGGCACTGCGCGGCTTCTTCGTGTCCTTATGGCTGGAGGATAGCCGCACGTTATCAGCGGGAAGGATAACGGTAGAGGTATTAGATTTTGTCCGGAGGGAAACCGGACGCGCGTATGTTGGCAGTCTGCACGGGACAATAAGGGAGTCTTGTGCGGATATGGTTTGATTTTGGAAGGAGGAAAAAGGTTTTGAGTAAAAGTTTACGTATGCTTCTTCTGTCCATGCTTGTGGTAGTTGTGGCGGCAATGCCCGCTATGGCAGCAGGTCCATCAAGATTTTACTGGACAGGGAACGCAGGAACTAATCTCTGGGAAAGTGCACTCAACTGGTCTGCTGATGTTGCGTTGCTTTCGTCTGATGTGTCGCGTGATGTGAGTACGACTGAGTACTATCCCGGCAACGTTAAGATGAACCAAAAGGTCAAAAGCCTTGATGTAGTTATCTCGAAGGACGCTGCTATCACCGTGAATCAGGGTCTTGCTGGTGTACTAGGCATCAGCATTGACGCAAAGGTAACTCTTGATCTCGGCGGCTACGGCTATTTCGCAACAGTGCCTAACATCAAAGTAGATTCTGGTGATTTTACGCTGAAAGGAACGAGGGTACTGGATATTAACAACAATGCTACATGGCAGGGTAATAAACCGATTACGTTAGACTTGAATGTATTACCTACGGCAAAAAATTTCACCCTCAGCATTGATAACGCGGCTCTGACAATCAATAACGCTTCGCTGCTCAGAAACACGAATATCGTAGTGTCAGGCGAAAAAGGCGTGCTGGTTCTCAATGTATCGCCTGAAAAATCAACTACAATTTCAGATGCTGGTAGTCGTACTACTACTAATGCCCCAAGAAGAGACTTATCGATTCTGCTTCGGAACAAGGCCAAGATCGAAATCCCTGCTGACGTTAGTGTAACGATTGATGCTAACAGGAATAAATGGGGTGATGGACCTGTAATTTCCGGTGATCTAATCAAGACAGGTGCAGGCACTCTCACTCTGACTAGGGCAACTCCTACAGCTAGCTATGATGTAGTAATATCAAGCGATGTGAAGAAGATTACGGTTGAAGCTGGTACGCTTGCATTCACAGGCGCTAGTACGATTACACCTGCTTCTATCGATTTTGCTGTTGCAGCTGGTGCAAAATTAGTTGTAGGCTCAAGTGGAGCTGTATACACTAACAAAGCTGTACGTCTGACAGTCAGCGGAGATGCAGAGATTGCTGCAAATGGTATCGGTACTTCAACGAGTTTATACTCAGGACATACGATCGATTTATCCGGCTACAACTTAAGTGCTGACGTGAGGGATGGCGGAACTCTGACATTCAGCGGTACTCAACCCATCAAATGCCTCAAGGGAACCGGCACAGTAGTTGCTTCAAACGGAACTCTTATGCTTGACGCAACAAGCAAGGACATCGCGGACTTCACCGGAGAGCTGAAGGCTTCTATCGTAGGTCTCAATAAGAGCTTCGATGATCTGCCGTTTGCAAACGCAAGTTCAGATATTTCTGCTGTACATGTCTACGGCGGCGCAGAACTCTCGCTTGAGGCAGATAAACTTGCTTCCGTATCTGGCTTGAATGAGCTCGGCGTATACCTTCGCAGCAACTACGATTCAGTGGCTGGTACTTACCTCTCAAGCAATACAGTAGGTGTCCTGCACATTAGCGGAGATATTACCATTGGTACGCTCACTGCTGACGGTTCGAAGACTACGCCTGCGACTGTTAAATTTACATCAGCCGACAAGCTGACTGTGAGCAAGCTGGTGCTTCATGCGAACAAAGTAGATGATTCTTCAACACAGCCCACGTATTCGGGAGTACACGCTATCCTGATTTCCGGAGACGGTACGTTCAACCCGAAGGCTATCGAAAATGCTGCCGATGATGCAAATCTTGGTTCTGAGAGGGCAATCGAAGTTACCGGCGGTGCAACGCTGAAACTTGATGCCGGCGTTAATATTCCTGTAGGCAACAGCTTGATGCTTACCGGCGGTACTCTTGAGGCAGCCAACGGATTAACAATCCCTGTCGACTTGACTATAGACAAACAGTCGGCTACTCATAATGTAATCAAGACAACTGTGGTAGCAGACAATGTAAGGCTGTATGAAGGCGGACACAACGCTATTAACGTAGGAGGAAGTTTTACGTTAAAGGGCGTAGCGAGCTTTGATATTTCGCTTAACGATGACAACCAGTCTATAGGCAGGAAATACAGAATCATCGGGCCTAGAGCAGATAATTTCACCAAAGTTGTTTCCGAAGATGCGTCTGTGGATGTTGTACCGGCTAAGAAGGCAACTATGCACGCAGATTTCGATACTAACGGCGTGTACGTAATCCTTGATGCCTTAATGCTTCAGCCTAGACTGCTTGCCGAGGAGTGGACAGTCAGCAAGGTTCGCGACATTGATTTTGAAGCCAGAGTATCGTATGACATTCCTGCAAACGTTGTTCCTGCCGGATTAATCAACCTTGTAAGCGTAAGGGTTGACATAGCTGAAAACAGTTTTGACAACGCAGGTGTTACGAGACAAGCTGTCAAAGGGTCTGACGGTAAAGATTTAGTATATATTTCCTCTCTGAAGGCCAACAGCCGTGACAAGGAAATAGTACTTGTCGGTACACTTTACGCTGATGAGCTGGAAACGAAAATTACGCTCGGATGGAACAAGACAACTCTTTCGAAAGACTGGATAGCCTATCAGAAAGCTGGAATCACCTACAACGGAATGGATGTAGATTCACGTGATTTCGTAGATGCTGAGACAGTAACCATGAAGAAGTTCTCCAATCCCAAACAGGAGACACCTGTAACGCCTACGCCCGGCGACGGCGAACTCTCTGAGGACGTAACTGCTGAGGACGTAGTACCTGAAGCAAACGTTCACACTGTAACCGCAGGCTCACAGGATGTAGTTCTGACGGTTACCGGCATAAGGAGACTTCTGACGGGCAGCAACGGCTTTGTTCCTGTACTGGTGAACGGCACGTACGTGTGGATGAACGGCTACGACCCTGCAACAGAGAAGTTCGAGATGCTGTATGACGGAACTTATAGGCCAGTAAGTCTTGATGTCAAGATCAACGGCGTATCTGTGAATATGGCTTCTGTGGACATCGCAGGAAGCGAACCGATCACTGTTACTATTCCGGCAGCGTTCTTCACGACTACTCTGGCATACACAGCACCGCAGGAAGTCGTAATTGTCGGTACTACAGCAAACGGTCATACAATCACCACCGAACCGATAAGCGTCTGGGTAAAACCTGCCTCCGGTTATCAGGCTGGTACGATTGATGCAGGGTATGTAGGCCGCGGCACAAGCGATACAGAAGTTACGCGCAGAGTTGCTGATATACCTCTCGGCGGAACGATCAGCTTTGACGTAACTGGCGGAACAATGCCTGACGAATGGCTTGACGCTGACGGCATCGCAGCAGGAGTTATCTCCTTCACAGTGCCTGCCGGAACAGCAGCCGGTGTGTACACCAAGACAATAGATGTTTACACGGCAGAGGGCGGCTACACCTACACATTCAGCTATGAGGTTGTTGAAGGCTTCAAGATCAATGATCCTGATGAACCTTACGGCTCAATCGGCGGCTTGAACTACGAGGCACGCTTCACAACAGCGAATGCTCCTGCAGGTGCTACAGTTGAGTGGGAATTCCCAACAAATATTGCTTGGCTGAAGTCAGCAAAATCCGGCGATGTGTTCGTGGTTTACGGACAGCTTCCGGCTTATGTCGATGACGACGAGGCTGAAGACGATCCTAACGAGTACACCTACAGAGTAATTGCAATAGTCAGCGGCGATACAGTCAGCAAAGACTGGCCTATCTCAGTTGAGGAAGACACCGACGAGGACGAGGTAGTTGATCATACTCACGCGGCTGGAGCTATCACGTTCCCTGAGGGCAAAGATATTATTTCAGCGGACAGCACTTACAGCGTTGATATTACCTTTGTTGAGCCTCAGACCGATGAACTCGAATTCCTGAGCTTACCGTACTGGCTGAAGGCAACACCTAAGAGGGCTGTTGTTGAAGACGAAGAGGTAATCACCGGCTACACGATCACCTACAAGGAAGGTACAGAAGTTCAGGCAGGAGATACGGGCGTTGTACGTTTTGAGGATCCTGAGAACGGAAATATCATAAGCTGGCCTGTAACGTTCAACGAGACGATACAGCCTACACCTCCTGATGCGTTCACGCTGACAACTGACAGCAGTGTATCTCTGACGTTAGGTACAGCAACCCCCCCGACCAGAACGCTGACACTTACAACGGCCAATGCACTCGGAACAGTGAGCTACAGCTACACCGTAACTCCGGATAACGGCGGCCTAACAGTAGCACTCTCCGGCAATCAGGCAACACTCACCGGAGCAACCGCAGGAACCTACACGGTAGTCTTCACGGCAACTGATGCAGCACGTGCAACCGATAACACTGCAACTGCCACCACGACAGTAACAGTATCCGGCGACGTCACTCCTGGACCTCAGCCCGGCGCACTGGTAATCACGGCAACACCGAACACGCTCACGTTCGCAGCTGGCTCGAACCTTGTTCAGACCGTAACACTTGAGGGCACAGTTGACGGAGTTCCCGTTGAGGAAGTTATTTTCTACGAATCCGACAAGGCCTGGGCAGTTGTTGAGGAAAACAGAGTAATGGTCTCCACACCTGAAGAGTCTGACGTAATCACCATCACGGGAACTGCTCCTGACGGACAGTCAGCAGACGTAACCATCACGGTAACAGTAACCGGCGGCGGCGAACAGGACACATTCACCCTGACCACTGACAGCAGTGTATCTCTGACATTAGGCACAGAATCTGCCTACAGAACAACGCTGACACTTACACCGGCCAACGCTGTCGGAACAGTGAGCTACAGCTACACCGTAACTCCGAATGACGGCGGCCTGACAGTTGCACTCTCTGGCAATCAGGCAACTCTTACCGGAGTAACCGCAGGAAGTTACACTGTAGTCTTCACAGCAACTGACTCGGCGGGCAACTCTGCAACTGCCACCACGACAGTAACAGTATCCGGCGGAGTAGTCGATACGTTCAGGCTTGAGAGAAGGTTATCAAGCTACAGCTTCGACATTTACACAGGCATGATATCGTTCGATGTTGATGCTGTTGTGAGACCTGTGAACAATGAGGGAGCAGTAACCTACACAACGTCAGTATCACCGACGAATGGTTTGGCAGTAACGGTCAGCGGCAACGTAGTAATTCTCGCAGCAACAAGCACCGGTACGTACACTATAACCGTAACTGGACTTGATACAGCTACGGGTCTGACCGCAGAAACAACATTCACCGTTGTAGTAACCGGCGGCAGAACAATAAGCAGTTCAGGCGGCGGATGCGATGCAGGATTTGGTGCATTGGCATTAGCTCTTGCAGTACCGTTATTCCTTCGCAGGAGGCGTTCATAACCTGCTAAGGCGCGAAAACTAGAGCAACTACCTGAAACTTAGGCAGAAGAGAAACAATCACAAGCCCCGTGGGATAAAACCTGCGGGGTTTCTTTATGGAGAAGTGATAGATGATGATTAAGCTCCCTGTTGATGATGCGGGACTTGTAGAGAAATATGATGTGATTATGCCGGAGATAGACAGGCTTTCTCTGAAGAGAAGGGCTGATGTCTGGGAGGCTTGGCCGGATTTCGTGAGCAGAGCAGGAACTTGGGAATGCCTCAGAGATTTTCACGTGATGCTGTTCGGCGGACTGTTCAGCTTTGCGGGTAGAGTCAGGACTTGTAACATCTCTAAAGGCGGCTTCAGGTTCGCTAATGCCCTGTTTCTGGATAAGATACTGCCCGTGATTTCGGAGATGCCCCAGAAAAATTTTGACGAGACTCTAGCGAAGTATATCGAGATTAATATTGCTCACCCCTTCAGAGAAGGCAACGGAAGAGTCTTGCGGCTGTGGCTTGATGCGATTCTTGAGCGGGAAATGAATACGCGCATTAACTGGTCAAAAATCGGACGGAGTAAATACTTGGAGGCTATGCAGCGGAGTCCGGTGAATGCTCTGGAATTGGAGGTGTTATTGCGGAAAAACATGCTCCCTGCTGAGGTTTTAGGCAGTAAAGATATATTTATGGCCGGTCTGTCAGCGTCATACAAGTACGAAATGTGATATATTCTTTCCATTCAACAATACCATTTTACACGAAGGACTCTAAAACATGATTGCTATAGTAAATTACGGCGTGGGCAACCTGTTTTCGCTCGCAAGCTCATTCGGCGCAATCGGTGAAACTGTCTCCGTCACGTCAGACCCCACAGACCTCACGGCCGCAGACAGAATCATTCTGCCCGGTGTCGGAGCATTCGAGGATGCCGCACACAAACTCGTCTCTTCCGGACTCGCACAGCCCCTAATTCACGAGGCACTTGCAGGAAAACCAGTGCTGGGTATCTGTCTGGGAATGCAGCTCCTATTCACCAAAAGCTACGAGTTCGGCGAACATGACGGCCTGAATCTCATACCCGGCTCTGTCCGCGCAATAGCTGAAGTCATCCCCGCAGGCCTCAAGATCCCGCAAATGGGCTGGAACTCACTGCACATCACACAATCCGGCGGAGTGTTCGCAAAATCCCGTGAAGGCGAGTACGTCTACTTTGTGCATTCGTATTCTGCGCGGTGCGAGGACAAGTACATTGTTGCAACTACGGATTACGGCGCGGATCTGGTCGCAGCTGTCCAGAAAGGCAATATTTTCGGCGTGCAGTTCCACCCGGAGAAGAGCGGAAATGTCGGCTTGGGAATATTACGGGCGTTCTGTGCGCTGTGAGGAGTGGATAGCATGATTATACTTCCGGCAATAGATTTGTTCGGTGGTCAGGCTGTGAGGCTCCTCAAAGGGGATTATTCGCAGATGACTGTGTATGACTCTGAACCCGTCAACACTGCGATGAAATTTCGTGAAGCTGGCGCGGAATGGGTGCATATCGTTGACCTTGAGGGTGCGCGTTCAGGTGAGGCCGTGAATCTGGAGACAGTGATTCGGATTCGTGAGGCCTGTGGTCTGAAGTGCGAGGTCGGCGGAGGCGTGAGGGACTTGTGCATGATCGAGCGTTACGTGAATGCAGGGATCGACCGCGTGATTCTGGGAACGTCTGCGGCAGTGAAAGAAGGCTTTGCAGCGGAGGCAGTCAGGCACTTCGGGAGTGAGCGCGTTGCTGTAGGCGTGGACATCAGGGACGGAAGGGTCTCGGTCAGGGGATGGCTTGAGGATTCTGGACTCGAGGCGTTCGCTTTTTGCAGGGACATGCAGGACGCAGGAGTCAGCACAATAATCTGCACTGACATATCCCGTGACGGCGCAATGAGAGGAACTAATACGGGGCTGTACGAGACTTTACGCAATGAGCTGGACGCAGTACACGTTATAGCTTCCGGCGGAGTGAGTTCGCTTGATGATGTGAGGGCACTTGCTGGGCTTGGGCTGTATGGTGCAATAATCGGGAAGGCGTATTACACCGGAGCAGTGAAAATTTCTGAAGCGATAGAGGCGGCGAAAACGAAAAGATGATTACCAAGAGAATAATTCCGTGTCTTGACGTGAGGGACGGGCGAGTGGTGAAGGGCGTGAACTTTGCGAACTTGAGCGATGTGGATTCTCCGGTCGAGCTTGCGAAATACTACAGCGATAACGGAGCGGATGAGCTTGTGTTTTACGACATAACGGCCTCGTCTGACGGGCGGAAGATCTTCACGGAGATTCTGCGTGAGACGGCGCGGAATGTGTTCATCCCGTTGACGGTCGGGGGCGGGATTTCGAGCGTTGGGGACTTCGAGCGTGTGCTTGCCTGCGGTGCGGATAAGGTCAGCGTGAATACCGGAGCGATTCGGAATCCGGAGCTGATACCTGAGGCGGCGAGGCTGTACGGGTCGCAGTGTGTGGTGATCTCGGCGGACGTGAAGAGAGTCGGAGGAGAGCTGCATGTGTTTGCGAGGGGCGGACGTGACGACACAGGGATTGAGGCTGTAGGATGGATTCGGAAGTGTGTGGACAGCGGCGCGGGAGAAGTGGTGCTGAACTCGATAGACACTGACGGCGTGAAAAAGGGGTTTGACCTCGAGATGCTGGAGAAGGTGTGTGATGTGGTGAGTGTGCCTGTGGTTGCGTCTGGAGGTGCTGGAGGGATTGAGGATTTTGTGAGGCTGTTCAAGGCACTTCCGAAGGTGGATGCGGGGCTTGCTGCGTCGATATTCCACTTTGGTGAAGTGAGGATAGCTGACCTGAAGGCGAGAATGAAGCGTGAAAATATTCCTGTGAGGATTTAGGAGGCGGAAGAAGATACTATGCTTAATATTAATGACGTAAAATTCGATTCACACGGACTCGTTCCAGCAATCGCTGTTGATGACGATTCCGGTGATGTCCTCATGCTCGCATACATGAACCGCGAAAGTCTCAGCATCACCATCGACAAAAAATTAGCCTGTTTCTGGAGCCGATCTCGCAATGAATTATGGCTCAAGGGCGAAACCAGCGGAAACTACCTGCATGTCCGCGAAATACTTGCTGACTGCGACAGAGATACTTTACTGCTCTACGTCAAACCAGACGGCCCAGCCTGCCATTTGGGGAATCGTTCGTGTTTCGTTGACAACATCATGCCTAGAGATACTACACATGTTGACGCTGTAGACTCCACACACAATGCAGACCCTACACAGGCTGACGATGTAGACCATACGCAACATAATGCAGATTCTGCGAACAACTCTACAGACCATGCACATAGCGAAAAATTCACCCTCTGCGGACTCATGCAGCTCATCAAGGGCAGAAAATACCAGCCACTTGAAGGCTCGTACACGTCTTACTTGTTCGCAAAAGGCCTCGATAAAATCCTCAAGAAAGTCGGCGAAGAAAGTACTGAAGTCGTTATCGCTGCCAAGAACGACAAGAAAGAAACCGTCTACGAAATTTCTGACCTGGTCTATCACTTGATGGTACTCATGGCTGAAATGGATATTGACATCAAGGATATTATTCTGGAGCTCGCTTCACGGCACATCATCGACAAGAAAATCAAACAGGAGAAGATGACGCAATGATACTCTCTGACTTCCACGTTCATACTACTTACTGCGACGGCAAAAATTCTCCCGAAGAAATGGTGCTTGCTGCTATATCGCTAGGCATGAAGAGACTCGGCTTTTCCGGACACTCATACACACATTTTGACGAAGAACCCTGCATGTCTCCAGAAGGTACTAGACTCTACATCAACGAGATTCATGCTCTCAGGGGAAAATACAGACCCCAGATTGAGATTCTCTGCGGCACTGAATGCGATTACTACTCGGACATTGACGCGGCAAATTACGACTACGTTATAGGCTCAGTACACTATATCGATTGCGGAGGAGTCTTCAGGCACGTGGACCACACACCAGAATTGTTGCAGGCTGCGATTGATGAGGCCTTCGACGGAGACCCGTATGCTCTGGCAGAAAAATACTACTCACTCGCTGCTGACGTGGTGCGCAAGACTCACGCAAACATCATCGGGCATTTCGACCTGCTCACAAAGTTCAACGCCGGTAATCGATTCTTTGACGAGGATAATCCCCGCTACATCGCTGCTGTAGAGGCCGCACTGGATTCACTGCTCAAAACCGGAGTCCCCTTCGAGATCAACACCGGAGCTGTCTCAAAGGGTCATCGTGATTTTCCGTACCCGTCACTGCGAATCCTGAAGTATATTGCGGCTCATGGCGGCTCTGTAATTCTCTCCAGCGACTCACACAGGGAAGAGACTCTCATGTACGATTTCCCGAAGTATGAAGCTCTTGCGCGTTCACTTGGCCTGAAAGTGTGCGAGCTGTGATCTACTTCATAGGTGCAGGGCCGGGAGCAGTAGACCTAATCACCGTCAGGGGTGCGGAGATTCTCTCTCAAGCCGGAATCATCGTGTATGCAGGCTCGCTCGTGAATCCTGAGCTTGTGCGAAAATATGCCAGTCCAGATTGCAGAGTCTATGACAGCTCACACATGACTCTTGAGGAGATTCTTACTGTGCTTGTGGAGGGACATAGCAGAAATATTCTCACGGTCAGGCTGCATTCAGGAGACCCCGCACTTTACGGGGCAGTACGTGAACAGTTCGAGGCATTACGTGAGCGAAATATCCCCTTTGAGGTCGTTCCGGGAGTGAGTTCACTTTTTGCGGCCTCTGCTGCTCTCAAGACCGAGTACATGATTCCCGGACACGTTCAGACTCTCATAATCTCACGCATCGAGGGAAGGACTCCCGCTCCGGAACACGAGAATGCTAGTGTTGCTCTGTTCTTGTCGGCAGGTATGACCGCGAAGGCATGTGCTGAACTCGTGAACAGGGGCTATTCTCCGGATACACCTGCTGCGATTGTTTACAGGGCATCTTGGCCGGATGAGAGAGTGATTATCGGGACACTGGCTACGCTTCCGGAACTAGCTCACGGGATCACCAAGAGCGCGCTGATTCTCGCTGGGGACTTCCTGAGTGATGAGGCCTACCAGAAATCCAGACTCTACGACAAAACTTTTTCCCATGAATACCGCAATAGCTGCCTTCACGAATAGGGGCATGGCTCTAGCATTGAGACTCTCTGACTTTCTCGGAGATGCAGGAGTCTTTGTGCCTGAGAGATTCTCGCGGGCGCGTGAAGGAGTCGGCGTGATTTCCCCCTCACTCACCGAATGGACGGGCAGAGTCTTTCACGAGGTCAACGCGTTAATCTTCGTGGGAGCTTGCGGAATTGCTGTGCGGGCCATCGCTCAACACATAGCCTCAAAACTTCATGACCCTGCTGTTGTCGTGATTGACGAGTCCGGAAAGTTCG
>JAFTBT010000005.1 GCA_017455085.1 Synergistaceae bacterium | reverse complement strand
GTTTATCCTGAGCCAGGATCAAACTCTCAGTTAAAACTTGTGAGATTTGAAACTTTGGCTTGTCGCTCGCAATTCAAAAACTTACATCTCATCTGTATTCTTACTCTGTCAATTTACTCGGAGTACTTCATAATCTCCGCTGGTGTCTTGCTTTGTAGCCTTCGTTCTCTCTTGAACTCTTGGCTCTCTCAAGCGCAACGAGTGAAATTATACGCTAGTTTTCTTATTTGTCAACAAATTAATTTTTCTGTCTGCAAATCTCGTTGCTGTAAGGCTTGATATTGTGATGAATAGGTTTTTTTCGTGGAATGGGTGAAAGTTTTTCGTGAATTTGGTGCGAAGTTTTGGAGGAGTTGCAAAATCTTGTAGGGACTGAGATGTCATGAATGGTGTTGTGAAGTGCAATACGGGCTGTTAGGTTACTTAGGGTGTCGTGAAATTTTGGGAAAGCTGTGAAATTACGGAGGGTGTTTGTGATTGCGAAATGGGTTCACAAAAACTAATATATCTTCATCCCACACTTTAGGAGGTCGCATTATGGCGGATATTTAGCAATTCGTTCAACAGTGGATCAGCTTTGACGGCAACGAAAAAAGCAGCACTCAATCTTTCTGGAACGGCCTGCTACATGATGTTCTAGACATTGAAAAACCAGAGACATTAATTCAGTTCGAAAAAACCGTTGAGCTTAAACACAAGAGCTTCATTGACGGATATATCCCCTCAACCGGAATCATCATTGAGCAGAAAAGCCCGGACATCAATCTTGACGCTCAGGCCAAACAATCAGACGGAACACTTGCTACTCTGTTTGAGCAGCCAAACGCTATTACGACTGGCTGCCACGCTCACAAAAAGGCAGATTCATAATCGTCTGCAACTTCCGAGAAATCAGAGTCCACGACATGGAGATCCCCCAAAGCTCCGCCCGAAATTATTCTGCTCTCGAATCTCGCCAAAGAGTCCCGCAAGCTCGCATTCCTCATCGACAAAACAGCTCAGTCACCCAGAGAAATACGCGAACTCGATATGTCCGTTGAGGCCAGTGAACTAGTCGGAAAACTCTACGACTCCATCCTCAAGAAAAACATCAACCCTAAGGATGACGAATCCAAACGCTCGCTAAACATATTCTGCGTCAGAGTCGTCTTCCTGCTCTATGCGGAAAAATCAGGCATATTCTCCACCGGACAGTTCACGGATTTCCTCAAGACTCATTCTTCAACCGCACGCACCTCACTCATTGAGCTGTTCAGGATTCTTGACACTAAGCCAGAAAACAGAGACCCATATCTTGATGATGACTTGGCCGCGTTTCATTACGTCAACGGCGGACTCTTCCATGACCGCAATATAGATCTCCCAAAACTTGACGGCGAAATCATAAGCATTATCGTTGATGATATGGCGCGCTTCAGGTGGAACGAAATCAGCCCCCCTATCTTCGGCGCAGTCTTTGAGGGTACACTCAACCCAGATATCTGCCACTCCGGAGGAATGCACTACACATCAATCGAGAATATTCACAGAGTTATTGATCTGCTGTTTCTCGATAAACTTACTCAGGACGCAGAAAATCTCCTGCATCAGAAAGACTACAAAGATACTAAATCAGCTCGTGCAAGTACTCAAGGCAAAATAACAAGCTCTATAGCTCTCACTGTCAGAAAGTGGATATCTTGATAACCTGCACACATTTTCGCACATTGTCTTGTCAAAAACTGCCCATTTTGATTACGCATTCACTCCTGCTCGTAAATCTCTCCTCGCTTCACTACTCTATCCCATAGTCCAATTGCTTGCGTCTCATTCTTCGTTAGCCCCGTATAGCTCAGACTCGCATCCTCATAGCACTTGAAACCGTAAATCGCACTGTTTATCCTTTCCACGTCAAACAACCCCAGCCGGTTCAACAGCTCGAACTCCTGAATCGTTATACCCGTCACCTGCTTGAACAGCTCAGGGCTTATCTCCATCACTATATCCCTCAACGTATGCTCCCGCTCATCCGTCAGGTACATAAAAATCGGTATCCTCGTCAAAAACTTCATCAGCTTTTCCTTGATCTCCTGTATCTCCTTCCGGCGTCTCTTCTCCTCCTCCGAAATCTTCGGCTTGTCCACCTCCTTGCCTCCCTTCTTCCACTGGTTAATCTTCTCCGTACGGGCTATTATCGTCTCTATGTCCCTGTCCAGCGCACGGAACGCCGTTATCTTCTTCACTGCCTCATACGCCCGCTCATTCGTCAGCAGCCGCCCCAACGTCTCCGCATTCACATTCACCAGCAGCCCAGACTTCCAACGCCTAGCCAGCAGTACACCGCTAATCCCCGTCATCGCATACTCCAACACAGCACCAGCATCCAGCTCATGCATCCCATACCCGTCAAACGCAAGCACAGGCAGAAAATTCATGAACTCCTGCGCTTTCTTCTCCGGGTCATCATCGCTCATGTTCAGCCTGCACGAATAATCCGCTACCTGCTTCAACGCCCTGTCCAGCGCAAAGTCAAACACATAGCACTCACGCTTCATCACTACCTGCCCTCCGTCGTCATCCTCCACCACAAACGGAGACTGCACCCTAAACGCCGCCTGAAAATACGTCTCCGGACTCTTCATGTTCCTCAGCATGAATATCCCCGACCACGCCCGCACAGTTACTCCCGTCAACAGCTTCCCGCAAGTCAGCGTAATCGTCCGAGTCTCCATAGGGTTATCCGTCATCGCCTCACGTACCGGCATCAACGCGTCTACACCGTTCCCGCACTCACTCCCTGCACACAGCACTATTCCGTAATACCCAAAGTACTCATCTCCCTTCAGCAGGTCATACATCGCTCTGCATGAGTCCACATCCGGCAAAAACCACACCGTATGGTGCAACGCCATCACCAGCCGCGAATCACTGTACGGCAACGGCGGCAGCTTATCACTCCCCAGCTTCATGGCCTCTTTCTCGAATGGCTTATCCGCTCCACGAATCAGACGCAGCCACCTCAACACATGCTCCTCATGCCTAAAACCTCGCTCATCCGCCGCAAAAAACTCGTTCAGGTCAAACCCGTCATATTCCCCTTCAGCAGCTACACTCCGAATGTCCTCCGGTATCTTGTACGTCATCAGCACCATTCTCGGCATCACTGCATACGGGTTATCTCCCTCGCTCTCCGGCCAAGTCAGTTTTGCTCTCTGCTCGTCCGTGTATGTCCAGCTATATATTTGCTCCTCGATAAATTCTCCGGAGTTCAGCGCACGGAAGGGAGTCCCAGACAAATACAGCCTATACTTCGCATCTATCGGCAGAATCTCATCACTGCCCGCCTCGTCAGCAGATACCTCTTCAGGGTCAGCATCAGACTCCTCGTCATTCCTGAACAGCCCTTTTGCGTTGTCCCTCCATGCTCCGAAATGGTACTCGTCGAATATCGCCATGTCCCAGTGTGTCGCGTGGATGAACTCATTCTTCGCCTTGATGCCTCCGCTCGCGTTCGTGCCCAGCAAATCCTGAAACGAGCCAAACACCACTACGGGCTTGCTCTTGTCCGCAAAAGTGTACATGTCATCCATCCTGAAGCCCTGAAGTTCCGCCTCGTGATTGCTGATGAACTCCCAGCCGTCAAAATCCTTATGCGTCTTGATGTCCTCACTCCATGCCGATTCTGCTGCTGGCTTGAACGTTACGACCAGAATCTTCCGGAGATTCATCCGCCTGCATAGCTGATACGCCGCAAAGGTCTTCCCGAATCTCATCTTGGCGTTCCACAAAAATTTTGCCGGACGGTCCGGATTCGCAAAGTACTCCGCTGTCTGCCGCACTGCCCGTTCCTGCTCTGGCCTCATCGCAAAATCATGCACCCTCCCGCTGATGGTATATGTCCGGTCTCTGACTGCACACACCGCGCCGATTACGTCATCCCTTGTACACCTGAACCACTCTTGCCCTTCGCCGTCAATCATGTTGCGGAAACCGTATGCCTTCATCACCGCGTGAACGTCATGGTCCGTGAACGATGAGCCGTCTGCTCTCAGCGCAGGCAGTACGAGAATCTTGCGGGGCTTTACGCCTACGGTGCGGGTCTGTTCGTGAATGCGCTGGTCTGGGTCGCGGGTGGTGAAGCCGATCTTGATGCAGCCTTCGTGTGTCGGGAGCGCTGGCAGAGTGTAGGCGTATATCTTCGGTGAACGTTCCGGCGGAGTCGGGAAAAGGTCTTCAGGCATTGGGGGAGTCCTCCTTAAGGGTCATGGGGCGTATCATGGAGGCGATGAATGATATTTCTTCTGTGGTGAGGCCGTATTTTGCGTAGAGGTAAGCGTCATCATACGGGCGGGAAAAATCCTGCATGGGTACTAGCGAGTAGACCTCGCGGGTAGCATGTTGAGTATTCTTCAGCAGCAGGACGAGGAAACGGAAGAATTTTGTCTCCATGTAGAAGAGCACATTATAAGCAGTATCCTCATCATCGAACGGGCCGATTAATAAATATGTCTCTGTGCAAGCAGATCCAGGCTTCCCTACAAACGGCTTACCTATTATCGAGTGAGGAAATGTATCACTTCCGCTCCCTAATGCAGGAACAAAAATTTTCCATTTATCAATCCATTCTGCATTTGTCTTTATCAGAAGGCGTGAAGTAAATCCATCAGTCTTGCTCGCATATAGTCTTACTGTTCCGTTTTCTCCTCCTTGCTCTGTTGTTGGAAGGCCGAAAGGTTTACGCGGACTCACAAGCTCAGAAAAACTATTCTCGTGAAACTCTCTCACCTTGCGCAGTATGGGGATTGCCTCGTTGTACCTGATGAATGTATCAATCCCCTTCTCAATCAGCGGACGAATCATCACAGAAATATTCTCTCCTACATGATTCGTAACCTCGCAGTCGCCTTCGCTGTCCCTGTCCCAACGGAAATAACACACTCCGCCCTTAATCTGCACTTCACCGAAACAGTCAGCAGACTCCGGAAAGTCATGAAGGACTCGTATATGCCTGTCCTTGAGCATTTTCCTCCTGAAGTCGTCAAGACCTTTGCCGCCAGCGTACCACCTAGCGGGAATAATCATCACAATGTGCTTAGGGTTGAGCTTCTTGGCCTGCTCTATGAATTTGTGATATATAGGCCTTGCGCTTTTGCCAAATCCGCCGTCGCTCATCTGGTACGGAGGGTTGGAGATAATCACGTCAAACTTCATGCCCCAAATGTCCTCCGGCCTGTCCGTGTGTATGAACTCATACGCCTGTATCTCCTCTCCTGTGTCTTCCTTCCGTGAGTACCTGCAATACCGGCAATGCCCCTTCTTGTCGTAGTCGTGTGCGCAGTTCCTGAAGCGTACTCTGCCGTCGGGGTCGTCAAACCTGCACTGGCTGTAGATGCTGTTCGCGTTTCTGGAGCAGTATACAGTCCTGCGTGAGGTCATAGCCGCCAAATCCGTCAAGGCTATTCCGTAGACCTGATACTTCATGATGTGGTCTATGCGCTTCTGAAGGTCCGGGATTTTGTCCGCAAGGCCAGCAATGAGTCTCTTCACTATCTCGCGCAGAAAGACTCCGGACTTACATGCAGGGTCAAGAAACTTTGCGTATGGATTGGCGAATAGCTGCTGAGGCAGAAGGTCGAGCATTCTGTTAGCGAGCGCGGGCGGAGTGAAAATCTCATCGCTTGATAGATTGGCGAGGCACATCAATACATCGGGGTTCTTACCCGTCAAAATGGATTTCAAGTTGTCCTGTTACCTCCTCACTGAGCTTAAAGGGTTTGCCATCCGGTACTATGTCGTTGTCTGGGAAAGTCCATTCGTAGAAAATTATTGTAGCAGGCTTCAGGGTATCTGCGCATAGTATGTTGTACTGCAAAATTCGCTTTGCCTGACACTTTGCGGGCTGTGAGTGTTCTGCGTGAGCCTCCCAGAGAGCATAGAGTCGTCTGCGGCATTCGGTGATGTTGTCTGCGAGAATGTCTATGCCGTAGAGTGAGCTTAATGCGATAAGGGATTTGCGCTCATAGTCTGAGTCATTGTGGAGGCTTGAGAGTTTTCGGGAGAGTATTTCTGTGAGGAAGTTTCCGTTTCCGCAGGCAGGCTCTAGGAATGTAGCGGAGTAGTCTCTGCATTGGTCATCTACGAGGTCGCACATAGCTTTGACTTCGCGTTCGGCGGTGAAGACTTCGCCATGAGATGCGACACGTTCGCGGGATTTGATCTGCGTGTTCATGAGTGTGTTGTCCTTTCGTGGGGATTGAGTAGATTCTAGCGCAAAATAGCCTGTACTTGCTTGCGGTTGTATGAGTTGTGATGTGTGAACTCAAACCCCTTTAGCTGGTGCAGTATGTTCTTTGTTCTTGGTGTCAGCATAGCCCTCGCTGCTGTTACGAAAAATGAAGCCTAGACAAATTAACTTACTTAGCGCAATTCATCCAGGTCGAGCCTTCCTGCGCGTGAAGGTAAACTGCGGGATGCAAGCTACAGAAACAGAAAATCCCTAATTCTTCGAGGCTGCATTTCACTCGTACAGGCTGAAATCATCTTGCAAACAATACACAGTACACACTCTAGTCTGCATTATGTCTCAATGTTGGAGGGGTTATCACAAAACAATTTGGTGCAACTAATCTCTCCGCCTATAGATACTGGATACTTCTTACACGAGTTGTGAAATTGGGTTCGGCATTATCTACACAGAACTTGCTCCATAACCAGAAGAGCTGTGATCTTCAGGAATATTTCTCTCACGTTATCTACACAAGAAATACCCTTCATCTTTGGGGAAACGTTCAGGACTTTCAACACTAATGATGCTTTGTCTGTACATTCTCTGTCCGTGGTCTTGAAAGTTACGGTGTAGCTTCCTGAGACTACAGGCTTGCCGGAAATTTTGCTGCTGGTCGATATACTCAGCCCTTCAGGAAGATTTGCTGCTGTTCACGGGTGAGGGGCTTAAGTCCCTGAGGCTTTTAGGGTCATGCTGTAGCTTTTACCGACTATTGTGGCTTTGAGGGCAGTTGCCGTAATCACGATGGCATCTCCATGATTAATTGTGCCGTTGTTCGTGAGGTTCGATATGTAGGAGTTCGCTGTAAGTGTTCATTCGCAGCCCTCATCAACGACAATCTTCACCGTACCTGTCTGCCCTGAAGAGTTGACTGCTCCGTTGAACGCGAAATTGTCCGAGAACGTCATTGTGAGAGTAGAGACGCTGTCCACAAGAATATTGTCCGTAATGTCCTGACTTGAGCCCTTCAGAGTAACTTTGCCGCTGTCGCTCCCGCTCGTCCCCCAAATGCTGAACGATGCCCGCAGAAAATAGCCTGCTGCGTCATGATTCTTGATGTTCATGTCAGAAATAGTGATTGTAGTTGTGGTGTGTGTAACGTGGAAAATATTGCCTACAGTGTTAGTTATGCTGCCTCACGTAATGGTGAAGGAGCTTGCGCCGTTCGAAGCGTCTCCTGAACATTGACTGATAGATTAGTATCGCTGGCAAACGTATCTCTTACGAAAACGAGACCCCCACATCTTACTGTGAGAGCCTCGCACTATTCTCTGATTTGGTCGGGACGAGAGGATTCGAACCTCCGACCCCCTGCACCCCATGCAGATGCGCTAAGCCAGACTGCGCTACGTCCCGAAATCTTTACGTGAATGCAGATATTCTAGCGCAAAATTCCCATTCGTCAAGTTTTCTCGCTATACTCTCTACAGTTCACGCTTCATAATCACGAAGAATACATTCGGGTCAAACGTCGTACGCACCGCAAATATCTCGCTCACTTCCCAGCCATCAGCTCCCCATTTGTTCAACAGCTCCTCAACCTGCGCTGTCTTCGAGGATGCCTCTTTCGCCTTCTGCAGGGATGTCAACGACCCAAGCGGCACAACTTTGTACTCATACTTCGCTCCAGCAAATGCACTCGCGCTCATCAATACGGCAAATATCACCGTCAATAATATCTTCTTCATGGCCGTTACTTCCTTATCGCGTTGATAATTACTCCAGCTGATACTCCCACTTTGTAGATCACATCGATAGCGTCCTTGAAGTTCTCAAGACTCTGACGGTCTGAATACTTCACTGGCACTACTATCGTGTCTCCGGGCTCAACCTTCGCCGTGAATCCTCTCGGTGCTGTCCACTGCTTGCTCGACAACATCGCAGTACTACGCGTCAGCCTTATGGTCGTCCCATCGCTCTTCAGCAGGTACACCATACGCTTGTGCGCACTCTTGATCGCTCCTCCAGCAGCGTTGATATATGCATTTATGCTCATGTTCGGGTTGTACAGCTGTGATGATGACGAATACACCGCTCCCATCACGTTAACAGTCAAAGGTGTCTCAGGAATACGCAGGTAATCTCCGTTCTGAAGAGCATAGTCGTACTGTGTCCCTTTAATGTTCGCAGGAGTGTCCACTTTCGTTATTACACGCCCCATAATGTCAAGATGCCTCAAGTTGTTGATGAGCTGCCTCCTGCGCTGGTATTCCTGATTGAACGAACTCGCCGATGTGCTTGAGCCTGATGTGTTCTGCAAGGCTTCTAACAGTTCTCGCTCCATGTTGTCGGCCATCTCTCCGAGTGCTTTGCGCTGTTCTGCTGCCACACTCTGCCGCGTGAATATCGCACCTCGCAAAAATGCCTTAGGCGTAAACCCTCCGGCACGCTCGATCAGGTCTGAGAGTCTATCACCGTCAAACATAGAGTACACTCCGGGCCTCAACACTTCCCCAGCTATCCCCACGCGTATCTGCGACTTCCACGAAGGGATCACCAGCACCGTCAATGTGTCTCCCTGCTGGAGCGCAAGGTTATGCTGCATATCTCCCTGCATTGCCTGCACGATATTTATCGGGAAACGCTCATTCACAGGCCCCTCAAGCGATGGAGTTACTCTCACCAGTTCCGCCTGATCCGAAGCCGTAACCGTCAATCCTCCCGCTCTGTTCACCAGATCCGAGACCCTCGTGTGACCGGGAACTATTACGAACGTTCCTCCGCGCATGACCTGACCGTTCACCGTTGCTGTCGCCGCAAAGTTATATATCGGGTACATCCTGAGAATATCACCGTCACGGAGTTCGTCATTCTCTATCTCGTCAAGGCTTCCCTCGCTCGCTCCAGCATATGAATGCTCGTATACCCTGTAGAACTGCACGCGTCCCCTAAACGTCTGTGCCTTCAGTCCTCCAGCTATATACAGCAGGTCCTTCACGCGGGTAGCTCCATTCAGCTCGTAGATACCGGGCGACTGGACTTCTCCGGCTAATCCCACTAACGGCCCCACCGGCGGAATATATATCACGTCTCCAGCTTCGAGTCTGGTGTCTTGGGATTTGTCTCCCTGCAGCAGCATCGCATACATGTCGAACACGGTTATAGTCCTTCCGTTGCGCTTCAGCTCTATTTTTCTGAGTGAACCGTTCGCGTTCGGCCCTCCTGATGCCAGCAGTGCATTCACCAGCGTAGCAAATGACGACACAGTATATGCCCCGGGACGCGCCGCATTTCCTGTAACGTATATCATGATTGAGCGCAGTCTTCCCATAGAGAGATTCATCTGGTAGCCCGTGTAATACTGGTTCAACCGGGCAGATATTATCCGCTCAGCCTCCTGCAGGGTATATCCCGCCAGCCTCACAGCTCCTATATGCGGAATCGTCGCCATGCCGTCACGGTTCACTATCACACGGAAATTCCCCTCCTCAGGTATTCCCCACAGCGTCAGTGTAATTTCATCCCCTACGCCTATTCTGTAGTCCTGCGTTACTGGTACGTTGTCCATAGGCGCATATGTTGACGGAGGCCGACGGAAAAATGACATCCCGAATCTCGGCAGACGGCGCATCAGGGCACTCATTGGGCTTCCTGCTGTACGTGAAAATAGTATCTGGTCAAAGTATGAGTTGATTTCCGATTCAGAGGCTTCGGAGTCAAAGTTCACTCCCGGAGTTAATGCTTCTGTCTGCTGATTCTGCTGGGTCTGCTGGGGACTCTCAAGCAACGCATCTCCCTGCGTCAAGTCCACATTTTCGGGGCCGTTATTGACCTCCCGCTGTATCGCGTCTACTCCGGAAAAGTCTATACCCTGATTCGGTGTCGTGATGTTCGGGGTTGTGCCGGTAGTCGGAGCATTCGGAACTGTGGGCATCATTATGCTTCCGGGGATTCCTGAACCTGCATACGGGGCATCTCCGGTTATTGGGCTTGCACCTACGCCACCGCCTCCGCCTACTACTGACGCGCCATATACTGCCGGACACATCAACATCATCAACAAAACTCCTGCTATTATTTTTCCTCGTAAGTATCTCAATATAATCACCTCGTAATGTATTCAAGAAGGCTTCTGATTTCCTGAGTGCCATTATCATCATTGCCGTTCTCATCGTATGAACAATATGCACGCACCAAACGCTCGACATTCCGCTTCAGTGGTGCAGGTCTCAGCTGGTTCATCATGCGCTCAGGCGTACGGATAATACCTCCCTCACGCCCGGACTCCATGCTCCACGAAGACTGCAGCATCGTATTCTGTTCCCAGATCCTTGAGCTGGAATTTCCGAACCATGATCCGAACCATCTTTCTGCCGGCAGTTCCATGTGTATGCCCGCGCGTGTGAAATTCTTATCTGGAGCTTTCACGTCAGTGTTGATGTACCAGAATCCCAGTGCTACGTCATCCCAATAGCGTGTAAGTGCGAGCTTGTAGCCGTTGTCTTCATCGGCAAAACGTCCGTAATCCACCTCAAAGTCCAGATTCAGACCCGCAAATCTATATCCTGCCTGAATGAATGCCAAGTTCCTCCATTGGGTGCCGTCCTCGTCATCATATGCTCTGCCGTAACGGTATCTCCATCTTCCTTTGGTGAGGCCTGCGAACGAATACGGGTCTCTGTCGTGCATAGCGGCCAGTCTTGCGCCGATCCACCAGCTGCCGTCTTCGCCGTAGTACCTGCCCCACAGGTTTGCGCCTAGCCATTCTTCGTCGAGGTATCCGCCTTCTCCGAACAGCCACGCCCTGCCCTCAGAGCCGAAGTGATTCGCCCATGTGAGTCCTGCCTGCTGGATGCGGATCTTGTCGTTGAAGTCCTTTTCCCACCAAAGCCCGTTGATGTCGCTCGTGTCCGCGTGAACGTGTACGGGGAAACGTACGTCAATTATGCCGTCAAAGCCGTGTGAGTATCTGCCAGTATATTCGAGGTCAATGTCCCATCTGTCCATGTATTCCTGATCAAGAGTCTGGTCGAGTCGTGGCTCATAGACGATTACGCCCTTCACGTCATGCTGAGCTTTTTTCGCGAGGAGGCCTTCAGCATCGGGAGCATTCATGTCTCTGGAGGCCCAGCTGAACACAGAGCTGTGTATCGGGTCATCTTCACGGAGGGTTCTTGCTCTCATGTCGAACATCAGAGTTCCCGGAAAACTTGCCTGCACGATTGGGATACCGGCATTTTTCGCGATGAGTACAAGCTCGTCAGTCTCAGGCATAACAGCAGAAAGCACAACCAGAATCCTAGCCATAGCTTCAGCGTGTGAGGAATGCCCGTAGTTCTCGTAAGCCAGCAGTAATTTATGGCCGTCTGGGGTGTCTTCGAGTTTGATATCTATATCACGGACACGCACATATTTTTCCAGACCGGTTTTTATGCGTGAGATAAATTCTTCCTTGTCGGTATTGTCCCAGTCTATTATGCGCGGGTCTCCGGGGGATTCCAGCGGTTTCCTTGCGTCACCAAAAAGCTCTCCTGTGAGGTTTATGCGCTGTGAGATAGTAAATGCCCACTCATCTCCTCGTTGTCGACTGACTGACCCGGACAAGCCTATAGGAGTCTTCACCACAAAACCGACATTGTATTTTGCTGATGGGCCGCTCTGTAGGATTTTGCTGCCTCCTAAGGGTTTTTCTTGGTTGTAGTCGAGAGGGCTATACTCTGCTTTGAAGATTAGCCAGTCCGCTATGTTCCACTCAATTCCCGCGAAAAATCCGTTGTACCTGTCCGAGCCGTACCCTGCTGTCAGAGCAACGTCACCCCATCTCCACGTTGCTGCTCCGTACCATGCTTTCATGACTTCCGTACCCATCACGTCAGAAACTCCGGCAGCTATTGACGGCATAAACCATAAATCACGGTTACTGTTGTGCCAAATCATGGCCTTGAGGTCTATAGCTTTGTCCATGTACCGCCTTGATCCGGCTTGTATGGTGTCGAACAGAGAGAACCTAGCATTGATTTCGAGCCAAGGAAGGAAAGCCATGTCAAAGAAGTAGTATGAATATGGAGAATCGTGCGTGTAACCGAAGCGTCCAGTGCCGTCGTCTGGAATCTCAGCGGTGGGGTATTCCCATAAACCTGTTATGCCTTGATTTGAACCAGTGTATGCATAAGCTGAGGATGCACTGAGTATTATCATCAAGCACAGCAGAATCTTTACTGCCCTACGCAAAACTGTCAAAAGACCGCTCCTCTTTTCATTAATGGAATTGCGCCTATTTTACCAAAAATCCCTGTAATTTTGCCTAGTCTCTGCTACAATTTGCGGCATCCATCAGTAAATACATTTCAGGAGGAATCACTATGATTGACAGATATTCAGAGCGTGATATTTCTGCACTCTGGGACGAATACAGCCGCTTGAAGATTATGCTTGACGTTGAGCTTGCAGTGTGTCAGGCGTGGTGCGAACAGGGCAGGATCCCCGTTGAGGCTCTGGAGGACATAAAGGCCAATGCGCATTTCACCGTTGAGCGCGTGCAGGAGATCGAGCAGAAAACCCAGCATGATGTTGTAGCATTCGTGAGTGCAGTAGCCGAGAACGTAGGCCAAAACGGAAGGTACTTGCATTTGGGAATGACCAGCAGCGATATTCTCGACACAGCAAGCTCCATAATGCTCAGGGATTCGGTGAATATTATTCTTGCTTCACTTGAGGAACTGGATTGTGTAGTTGTCGACTTGGCCAAGAAATACAAGCACCTTCCCACCATAGGCAGGACTCACGGGATTCATGCAGAGCCTATGTCGTTGGGGTTACGCTTCCTGAACTGGCACGCAGAACTTCTCCGCGACAAGAGCCGACTCGAACACGCGAGGCATGACGTATCCGCCGGAAAAATCTCCGGAGCAGTCGGGACATACGCGATGTGCAACCCCCAGCTTGAGGCACGTGTGTGTGAGTTACTTGGCCTTGAGCCCGCAAAGGTCTCGAACCAGATTCTCCAGCGGGACAGGCACGCCGCAGTCCTGAATGCCCTCGCGATTATGGGGTCGACGCTTGAGCGTATGGCTCTGGAGATCCGCAACCTTCAGCGCACCGAAGTCCGTGAAGCGTTTGAGCCGTTCGGGAAGGGACAGAAAGGGTCATCAGCTATGCCCCACAAACGCAACCCCATCAAGTGCGAGAGAATCTGCGGGATGTCGAGGCTGTTACGCGGGTATGCACTCACAGGAATGGAGAATATAGCCCTGTGGCACGAGCGGGACATTTCGCACTCAAGCACCGAGCGCGTGATATGGCCTGATGCGTTCAACATTGCGGCGTTCATGGTGAGGAGCATGACGAAGATTCTGCGGGGGCTCACCGTAGACGAGACCAGAGTACGGCATAATATCAACCAGACGAACGGGCTTGTGTACTCCCAGAGAGTTTTGACGTACCTGCTGGATGAGCTGAAGCTGTCTCGTGAAGATGCATACGCTATCGTCCAGGAGAACGCCATGAAAACGGCATCAAGCGGAGTGAGTTTTCTGGACCTGCTGCTGAGTGATGAACGCATGAAGGGGAATGTTGACGAGCAGGAGATCAAGAACCTGTTCGAGAATGATTACTATCTCCGGTATGTAGACGAGATATTTGCGCGTTTTTTCCCTGAAGAATGAGATTCCTGTTTGTCTCCAACTACTATGATGATGTTCCATGCGGAGGCAGAAACCTAGCAAGAACTCACTGGAAAGCGATTAACGAGGCCTGCGGATATTCAGGCACACTTATCTCTACACTTTCGACCTCCCACACAATTATGCCAGAACCCAACAAAATCTTCGTCATCTGCGCTAACAATAAGCTCCACAAACTCATGAACCTGTTACACGGAAAAGTGCAGGGCTTCAGTGCTGAGGCAGAGCAAATCATCATCTCGGAGGCTGCATCAGGAAAATACTCCTTCGTGTGGTTCGACGACAGAATCTACGGCTCTACTGCCCACGCCCTCAAACAGTCAGCCCCACAACTCAGACTGTATACTTTCTATCACAGCACATACTCTTCCGCAAAAATACCCTTCCGATCTCTCGGACAGTACTGGAAGAACAAGAATCAGCTCCATCACGAAATACTCGCCGCAAAATACTCTGACGTGAATGTCGTACTGAATGAACGTGAACGCAGAATCTTCACCGAACGCTATCACCGTGATTGCTTGGTGATGCCGATATGCCTGGAGGACAATGCGGACTTTTCCACCGAAGGGATTCCTGAACGGGAAACTGACACATTCCGTATACTGTTCGTTGGCGGCGGAAGACATATGCCGAACGTTGAGGGAGTTAGGTGGTTCGCACGTGAAGTGATGCCGCTGGTGAATGAGTGCGCGGTGTTTGAGGTAGTGGGTGCGTATATGGACAGGCTGACGGGAGAATTTGCAGGGCAGGACAGAATCGTAGTGAGGGGACGCGCTGAGGACTTGGGAGAGTACTACAGGAATGCTGATGTAGTTGTAGGGCCGATATTCTCAGGCGGAGGGATGATGACCAAAACCGCAGAAGCCCTCATGTGGGGAAAGAACTATCTCGCTACGGGACATGCTTTGACTGGCTACGAAGGGCTGGAAGAATCTCGGTGCGACAGTGCGCGTGAATTTGCGGACAGAATCAACGCGATGATTGCTGCACGTCCGGCCAAGACTAACCCGAAAATGCGGAGGCTGTACGAGGAAAAATACTCTCTTTCTGCGATGACGGAGATGTTCAGGAAAATAGTGCAGGAGGTGAAGTGATGGCTAAATTCTGCGTAAAAGTATACGGCTGCCAGATGAATGTGTATGACGCTGACCGAGTGAGGACGGTGTTATGCTCTCGCGGCTGGGAGGAATCCCCCGAAGACTCCGCTGACGTGGTGATGATCACGGGTTGCAGTGTTCGCGCGAAGGCAGAGCAAAAAGTCTGGAGTGAACTGGGACTGTATGAGCCTCAGTGGAAGAAAGAGCACAGGCCGATAATTGCTCTCACCGGATGCATTGCCCAGCGGTTAGGGGAGAAAGCACTGTCCAGATTCCCGTACGTGAGGCTTGTTGCAGGACCGAGACACATCGGGATGATTCCGGACGCTATCGAGCAGATATACACTCACCCAAAATCACGCATGAACTTGCTGGACACAGACCCGCGAGAATTTTACGGTCTGGACTTTGATTCCGGAGACATCACCATAAAGCGCGAGAACAAGTACAAAGCCTACGTCACGATAGCTCACGGGTGCGATAACTTCTGCACGTACTGCATAGTCCCGTATGTTCGTGGGAGATTCGTATCGAGGAAACCTGACGAAATACTCTCAGAATGCGAAATGCTCATAGCTGACGGCGTGAAAGAGATCACATTGCTCGGCCAGAACGTGAACAGTTACGGCAAAGATATAGGCATGAAGTTTTCGGAGCTGCTCAGGAACGTAGCGCACCTTGACGGCTTGAGGCGGGTTAGGTTCGTTACGTCACTGCCTCAGGATTTCACGGAGGATATTGTTGACGTGATGGCGGGTGAAAATTCTGTGTGTCCGTCACTGAATCTGCCCATACAGTCAGGAAGCACCAGAATACTCCGGCTCATGAATCGCAAATACACCCGTGAAGAATACTTTGCGAAGGTGAAGATGCTCCGAGAGAGAGTGCCTGATGTCGGGCTGACTACGGACTTGATTGTGGGTTTTCCGGGCGAGACTGACGAGGATTTTGCGGACTCGATGAGTGCATTGCGGGATTTGCGCTTCGACCTCGTACACAGCGCGGCATATTCCGAACGTGAGGGTACACCTGCGGCCACGATGGAGGGAGCTTTGCCGGTGGAGCTGAGGCTTGAGAGACTCAACACACTAAATGCTCTTCAGGACTCTATCACGTTGAGCATAAACCAGCAGCTAGAAGGCCAAGTGTGTGAAGTGCTGGCGGACGATTTTGCTCCGAGAGGCGTGGGATTTTTGCAGGGACGGACTCCGCAGGATAAGGTCGTGATTTTTGCGGGAAGCCCGAAGATTCTCGGGGAGTTCGTGAAGGTGAGGATTACCCGGGCAGAGGCATGGTGTTTGCATGGAGAGCTAGCCGAGTAATTTCATCAACGTCCAGATTTTTGCGCAGGGAGTCAGCGATTTTCCTGAAGGTCTCATCAACTCCGAAAGAGGCCTCGTGCTGAAAACTCAAGCTGTCCTCCGGAGGCAAGTACACATCCTCAAGGTAGGGCAGCACTCCGAGAACTCTGACTCCCGTGTAATTTTCCGTCCACCTCACCGCGTCACGAAACAGCCCAATATCTCCCCTGAACATGTTGTAGATTATGCCCCTGACTCTTGTGCGGTCGTTGCCAAGTAATTCAAGCGTCCCGACAACTGCCGCCAATGCTCCGCCCCTGTCCACGTCAGCAACAAGTATCACAGGCACATCAGCCTCACGTGCGATTCTCATGTTCACGATCTCCCAAGCATTCAGGTTGACTTCTGCGGGACTGCCTGCTCCCTCGATGACTACTGCGTCAAAATTCTGGGCTATCAGTGAGAGAGATACCCTGACGGTCTGGATGCCTATAGTCTGCGTGAAGTCCCTGTAGTTCGCGGTTGTGGGGGCGTATAGTTTGCCGTTTAGGAATACTTGTGACGAGGTATTGTGCTGGGGCTTGAGCATGATGGGATTCATGAAGACCTGAGGAGTGATTTTTGCGGCTTGTGCTTGAAGGGCTTGGGCATAACTGATTTCGAGTCCGTTGGGCAGAGCGAACGAGTTGCTAGACATGTTCTGCGACTTGAACGGGCAGACACGAACGCCCATATTCGCAAAAAGTCTGCATAGTCCCGTAACTATGAAGCTCTTTCCTGAGTTGCTGCTTGTCCCCTGAATCATTATGCCCTTCATGATTTGCGCTAAAAGTCTATCGGCTGTGCGGAATCCAGTACCGGAAGAGTCCCCTCACGGAAATACTTCACCAGCGGATCAAGTGAGCTGTTATCGCTGGAGTATAGCCTGAATCCGTGAATCGATGCCATCAGCCGACAATATGGCATAAGTTTTTGGGTCATAGCGTCAATCTCTGCTTGAGACTTCAGCCCGAAATACGTACCGCACATGACGTTCCACACTTGAGGCGCGTACTCGAAATCGAAGCCCAAAAGTCCGAGCCTTTCTTCGTCAGTGAATCTGCTTTTCTTGGACGCAGGCAGGATGATATACACCAGCATTAGGCCGATAACGTCGAACACAGGATGCCCGATAGCTGCGTCGCCTATGTCGATGAGCTGAAATTCTCCGTCCTTCACCATGATATTTTTTGCGTTGAAGTCCCCATGCAAGAATGTGTTTCTGTCAGGAATGCTGTTAATGGTGGAGATGACTTGATCCCGTTCGGATTGTGTGAAGAGTTCCGAGAATTTGGCGAACATTTCCAGCAGACCCTGTTTTCTGTTGGGCAGGCCTGAATCTTTCGGAGGCACTATCTTGTGGAGATTCCTCAACAGTTCCGCACTCTTGCCGGAGATTTCTGGGATACGTTCGGGATTCTTGCGGATAAGCTGCGCGGTGGTCTGGGCGTTGAGCATCTCGTACACCACTCCGTAAGAGTCTCCGCACTTCACGACATCATACGATATTGCTGTAGGTACACCCATCAGGAAGGCCTTTTGTGAGGTGTCGCGTTCCTGCTGGACGAACTCGAGGGAGATACCTGGGTTGTAGAGTTTCACGATAGTTTCAGGATCGAGCCTGTAGACGCGGCCATAGCCTCCAGAACCGACAAATTCGCAGCCATCTACGGAGATTTCACGGATGCGTTTCCTCACGTCAAAGAGTTCTGTGAAGCCGGTAACTTCGAAAATGTCATAGACTTCCTGCGAGGCGTTGATGATGGGAAGTTTTTTGCCTGAGCGTTTGCGTAACTTCATCAGGACACGAAGACCCGCCGAAGAAATGTATTGCAGGTTTTGCGCATCTAGGGTGATTTCAGCGTTGGGGTGTTCGTCAGCGGAAGCCAGTAAACTTTTTTCCACGTCAGGGGCATTGTTGGAATCTATGCGTCCCTCAAGCGAGAGTGTGAGTGTGTTATTTTGCGTCATGATATTTCTCCTGATACTTTGCGATATGATTGCGTATCCAATTACTCAAGATATTTTGCTCTGAGCGTGTGTATCTGCTCGTCAGTGATTCCCAGCTCTTGAGTGATGTAGCCGATAACAGAGCCGTAATTTCCCTTCATCCAGTCCAGCGCGTTGGTCATGTACTGCGGATCTACTTCGTCCATAGCTTTCATGAGGGTATCTAGTTCTTCACCGGAGTAACCCTGTTCGGTGAGCATTTTGCGTTCGGACTCTATGAGTGCAGCGTTGAAGGTGTTCGTGAGCATGAAGTCGTCCATGATGGTGTTTTCGTCAACGCCCAGCGCAGAGAGTATCAGCATAGCCGCGCAACCAGTTCTGTCCTTACCTTGAGTGCAGTGAAATAGAAGCGATCTGCCTTCAGGAAGTGCAAGTATTTCCTGAAACATTATGCCGTAGCTTTCTTTGCCCTGTTTGCCTGACAGGAAATTAATATACATTTGGTCATTCAGTATTCCGGACTTGATGGCAGCCTTCAGCAGGTCGAGCTTATTCGACAGGTCAAGGCCTTCTTTTTGTGCATCAGCAATAGATTTCTGCATGGCCTGTTCGTCAATAATTCTGAGGTGGAGATTTTTTGCGTCTGGAATTTCTGGATCAGGTGCGCCCTGTACCTCCAGAGTCATACGCAGATCAACGACTACAGCGAGATGATACGTGTCCTGAAGTTTTGCGATGTCTTGGCTAGTTGCATTTGCGAGGGCTGCGGTGCGGAGGAAGACTCCGTGTTTGACGGTGTGGCCGTCTGTGGTGGAATAGCCTCCGAGTTCGCGGGCATTGCCTACACCGGAGAGGCCTATGCTCTGAGAATGAATCTGTTCGGAGGAACCGCATCCTATGGCGAAGAGAAGCACTACCAGCAGCACCAATGCTGTCATAAGTTTGTGCATGAATAACACTCCTTGTGTATGTTGGGATTGTTTGCAGGAATTATACTACACAGGTTTTCAGTGTCTCAGCCAGAAAATTATTCTCTTCAGGTGTTCTCGTGGCAATGCGTATATATCTCCCGTCCAGTCCCGCAAAATTCCGAGTGTGCCGCACAACAATTCCCGCCTTCAGCAGATGCTCAATCACTCCTAAATCATCATGCACCCTCACCAGAAAGTAATGCACATCGCTCTGCACCGTCTCAAAGCCCGAATCTCTCACTGCCTGCACGAATTTCGGGGTATGTTCACGGTAAAAGGCTCTGGTTCTCTCCAGAAAATCCCCATCATTCAGGAAGGCCAACGCCAAATTCTGAGCAATGGCATTCACGCTCCATGTGGGCTGGTGTTCGCGGAGAGCGGTGATGACGTTTTCGGGAGCGATGACGTAGCCGATTCTTGCGCCGCTGAGGTGGAAAATCTTCGTGAGTGAGCGGAGGAGTATCACGTTTTCGATGTCGCAGAGTCTTTCGTGCTTGGCCGTCAACAGAAAGTCTATATATGCCTCGTCGACAATGAATGTAGTTTGCGGGCAGGAGCATATGACTTCACGCAGAGGGGTGTATTTTCCGGTTGGGTTGTTTGGGTTGATGATGATGATGTGCCGGAATTTGGGGACATCGTTGAGGGTGAAGATGCTGTGAAGATTCCTGAAGGCGCGTGAATATTCGGAGTATGTCGGCTGAAGAATGGCAGTGGCCTCACCGAACAGACTGGACAGCAAGAATATAGCCTCGTTTGTGCCGTTGGTGAAGAGTATGCGTGAAGGAGGGATGTTTTCGTGCTGGGAGATGAGCATTCTGAGGGATAAGCAGTCGGGGTCGGGATAACATGAGGCGAGTTCGTGAACGTTAATGTGAATGTCCGGCCAAGTGAGGATGTTTGTGTTAGTGCTGAAGTCGATAATATTATCCGGCATTGTGAGGTTAAAGGCTCTGTATAAATTTTCTGGGTTAGCTCCGTGAAGCGTCAAAGTGTTATGCATGAAACTAATATTACCAAAAACGTGAAGACTACGCACTATCCCCAGAAGCTCATATCACAAAAAACTTGAAGACTACACACTACACACTGAAGCTCATGGCACAAAAAACTTGAAGACTACACACTACACACTGAAGCTCATGGCACAAAAAACTTGAAGACTACGCACTATCCCCAGAAGCTCATATCACAAAAAACTTGAAGACTACACACTACACACTGAAGCTAATACCACCAGAATCGTAAAGAGTAAACAAGACACATCCAGCACCCTCCACGCAGAGATTATGTCCTCAGGTTCGGGGTCTCTGCCGTTAGGGTTGATGTACTCCCTCGCCTCAAACACTCCTCCGTAAAACGCTCCTCCTCCCAGCCGGACACCTAACACTCCAGAAAATGCACTCTCACCGTGCGCACTATTGGGACTCTTGTGCCTGAGCCGGTCGGACAGAAACACACTCAGGCCGTTTTTCCCCAGCATATACCCCGCAAACACTATCACTATTCCGCCGATCCTTGCCGGTATGAAGTTCACAGCATCATCCAGCCGCGCCGAAGGTGCCCCGTAACTTCCGAGAGCCTCATACCCGACCATAGAGTCCAACGTACTCACAGCCTTGAACGCCCACACGCACACACACGCCCCATAATTCGTCTCAAGCACTTGGCCGACCCCAGCAAAGAATAGTACGCTCATCACTCCGTCAATGGCATTCTCTGCTATGGTCTCGATGGCTGCACGAGAAATTTCGGGTTGAGTGAGATTCTGGGTGTCCCTTCCGACAACATGAGCTAAATATTTCCGGGCATTAGGGAGGTCATTTTTCCGGAGGCAGGCCAAAACCGGAGCGGTCTCGTCCTTCAGGTCACGCCACGCCAGAGCAGCATACAGCAGGTAGATTTTCACGAACATGTTGCAGTCAGTGATGTACAGCACTATCCACACAGTCAGAGCCGTAACCAGAATCGTACTTGCACAAAGAACAAGCCCCCGCAAAAAATCACGGGGACTCGTGAAAAATCTCTTGTGCCAGAAATCTATGAACCTGCCTATGAATACTACAGGGTGAGGGAAATTCTTGGGGTCTCCGAGCAGTGCATCAAGCAATACCGAACACCCAAGTATCTGCGCAAAATTCACAGCTCACTAAAACGGTTCGCCTGTCCTGCCCCTGTAGAAAGATACTCCCGTAACTGTGCCTTCGGTGTCTCCCTCTTCGCGGCGTTCGGTGATAACGAGGGTAATATCTCTGTCAGGAAGCTCATACGATAGGACGTTAATGTTTTTGTCGTCATATGGTGACTCTCTCATTGTGGGAGTGCCGAGAACTTTGCGTGCTTGGGGCTGAGATTTTCCGATGAGGTCAACGCCGAGAAAGTCTCTGCATGCTTTGCGGCTGTCTGTGGAGAAATATATGTCCTCGACTCCCTTTCTGCGCTCGATGACTCCGAACTCTGCACTGTCTGAGTAGTAGGAAGTTACGTTGTCATTATCGTTGATGTCCCAGCCTTTGGGGTTGGCCATGACTTTGCGCCTCGCTTTGACGTAGTTGGAGTAGAGTTTGGCAGCTAGTTCGCTTTTGCCGCCCATTTTGAGCCGGACTCCGTTTTGTGGAAGCCAACCGGTGTCGCCGTCGACCGTAACTTTGTACCAGAGGTAGTTATCATCATCGCGCACAGCACTGGGGACTCTGAGCCATTTGTTGGGCATGTCTACGTCAGCGAAGTCTGAGTTTATGTCGGCTTTCCGGTGGAATGGGAGAGTAGACTCAAGAGCTAAAGCCCATTGGCCATTTTCTGGGGGGACAGGTGAAGCCGCGAACGAGACAGAGGCCAGCACCACAACGAACAGGACTGCGAATAATGAGACCTTCTTAAACATGAATAACGCTCCTTTGTGAATGGGATATAGTGTGAAGAATTATAGTACAGATTTACGGCTCAATCCCCATCAGGATAACGGGAACTGAAGGATTAGACCGGCCTTCACGGACGATATTGGCAAGTTCGTTTTCGTACCATGCGACACCTGTGGACATCATGGCTATCATTTTATGCGTTGGGATAATCTCTATTCCTGCGTCAATGTCTCCGCGCTCATAGAAAAACGTATGCTTGACGTGTAAATCATACTGCACAGAAAAATACTTGCCTAACTGGATTTCTACTGCTGCCCTGTCCTTCACAAAATCTATCTGGTTATACGTCCTGTATGGAGTGAAGCCCCGATCAAGTATCAGCCTTCGTTGAGCGTCCTTATCCTGAATGTGTACTATCTCACGCGCAGTGTTCAAGTCTTCGTTCACAAAGTAGTCATGCCTGACTTCCTGCCACCCCATAGATGACAGTTCCGCCTTGAACAGCCTGTTGAGTTTTGACGGAGACAGCAAAATTCTTCCCGTCATAGTTTTTTCTCGGCTGACCTTCTCAAACGCTAAAGACGCATCCACATTCCTAACTGCCTGCTGTATTTCCTGCCACAGTTCCGGCTTCCTGACCAGCATAAACTCCAGCCCGTTAAGGTGGCTGTACACATGCGCAATCCTTATCTCTGCACCTCACTTTTTAGCAGGGTCGTAAATCTCTCTGTATATCGGCCTCATCGCCAGCGTTCCAGCCTTCAGATTCGCTATCCTCGCCAGCCCAATATCTACATACTCTTTCACTCTGTCGCAGCCCAACGCACACCGCTCATTCTTCAGTGCCGCAATCAAACTCGACCCCACACCTGCAAACGGATCCAGCACAGCGTCTCCCTTGTCCGTCAACGCCAACACACACCGCTCCGCAAGCTCCACCGGAAATTGACACGGATGATTCACTTTTTCGGGATGGTTATTCTTGACGTTCGGGATGTCCCAAATCTCCGCGTCCCAGTCGTCAATCAGCCTGTCTACTGTCATCTGCCACACGTCTTCGGGATTCTTGCCCTTAGGGTTTCCGCTGAGTTCGCCTCTCTTCGCACCCTTGAAGTACTTTTTTCCGGGGTACTTGGCCGGTATCCTGACATCATCAAGGTTGAAAGTATATGTATCTGATTTCGTGAACCACATAATCACCTCATACCGCCCGCTGAATCTTCGTGAGCAATGCAGCCCATGCCCAAAGTGCCAGATGATTCTGTTGCGCATCTTCAGCCCCGCAGACTTGAACAGCGGGTAAAAATACACGTCCAGCGGGAAAACTTCACCGTCATCAATATAATTGCCGACCTGCCAGCAGATAGAGCCGTCATCCTTCAGCACCCTCACCAGCTCAGAGATTAACGGCTCAAAATTCGCGATATAGTCCTGAATACGTGTGCGTGTCTCGTATGATTTGCCTATGTTGTAGGGCGGAGAAGTGATGACAAGTTTCACGTAAGAGTCCGGAATAGACTTGCAGAACTCCGCAGCGTCAAGGCATTCGTACCTGTACGCAGGGAGTTCACACAAATCAAGCAGCAGCTGACTCATACGTCCAAACAGCTCCCGCCGATAAATTCCCGAATAACTGAGTTGTTAGGTATCCCGTCATTGTTCAGCGCAGGCACAAACCGCAAAATATTCAGCAGCCTCAACGCCTCACTAAACACGCTAGAGTTCTCATCCACCGTGTGCAGCAACGGCTCAACATACGGCTTCAGGACTCCAAGCTCATACGGCAGCGACGAGTTGAACACCGCATTAGCCCGACTCCTGTACGGGAAAATATACTTTCTCGCGCCCCGAATCACCTTCGGATACACCTCAAGCGTAACCTGCGCACTCTTGCCCCGTGTCCTGTAGTCCCTGATGATTCTCCGGAGCAATCTATTATCGCTGGTGCTTGTCCTGTTGTGGGGGTCTATGCATATTCCCGTCAATGGCGACACAAAAACTCCGTAGCGTGTACTCTCCGGAAGCATCGAGATTATCGCGTCGTTCAGGCCGTGAATCCCCTCCATGATCAGCACGTCGGAAGGCTTGAGCTTGATGATTTTGCCGGGTTCTTTCTTGCCGGTGATGAAGTTGTACACCGGAGTCACTACCTCTTCTCCCGCAAGTATCCTCATCAGGTTATCGCCCAGCAGATCCAGATCAAGAGCATCAACACGTTCATAGTCGTATTCTCCGGTCTCGTCTTTGGGTGAATCTTCGCGCTCCTTGAAGTAGTTATCCAGCGGCAGAGTCACAGGAGTCTTCCCGCAGACCATGAGCTGCACCTTCAAGCGTTCGGAGAATGTAGTTTTCCCTGAACCTGACGGCCCAGCAATCGTAACTATCTTCACAGGACGTGAGGCTATATCTTCGGCAATATTCCCCAAGCTCTGCGAGTGAAACGCTTCCGCTATGAGTATGAGCTCCTGAATTTTTCCCTCCGTGACTCTGTGGTGTAACTTGTTGAGGTAATTTAAGTCCAGTACTTGCAGCCAGTGCGCATAATCGAAGAATACTTTTGCCATTGATGAGTCTAGCTTGAGTTCGGGTACATGTTCGGGGTCTTCAGGGTCAGGAAAACGCAATAACATTCCCTGTTCATAGAGTACCACGTCAAAAGTCCTGAGCATTCCAGTTGACGGCGCAAGCGGCCCTCCGCAAAAATAACCGTATCTGTCTCCGCATCTGTACACCTCCACAGGATCGAGATTCGCCCGCACAAAGAGTTCGGCAATTTCTGGTTCACCCTGCCGCTGAAAGACTCTGCGTGCTTTGTCGATGGTGAGGACTTCGCGAGTAAGAGTCATGTCGTGGCGGATGATGTCGTTCATTTCTGCCTTGATTTTGTCCACGTCAGACTGAGTCACAGGTCCGTCCTCGAACTCCCAATAATGCCCGTCCCCGATTGAGTGCCGCAGAATCACCTTGCGCTTGAGGGCTCTTGCACATGCGAGTATCAGCACGAAGCCTAGAGAGCGTTTGTAGATTCTCTGCCCCATAGGGGATATTGACGTGATGAACTCCACTGTAGCGTCTTCGTCAACGATCCAGTCGAGGGGGCGGGTATAGTTATTCACGAACCAGGCGATGACTCTTCGCTGGGGCATGTCGTGTTTGGTAATCATTTCTGTCATGACTTCGTGGCCGGTAACTGGGGCTTCACCTGCGATGTAGCTGGCGATATAGGTATCACGTTTTTTAGCGGCGGTTAATACACAGACTGTAAAAGCCATAATAATCACACTTTCTCTGAAAATTTCCTGTTATTATAGCCTACAGTTGAAGGGCATATCTGAACTTGGGGGAATTGCTGCAAAATTACCAGTCAATGCGAAAAATTAGTGTTATACTTTCC
>JAFTBT010000047.1 GCA_017455085.1 Synergistaceae bacterium | reverse complement strand
ATGTCCTCAACGCGTCCAGTGATGTCTACGAGATATTCGAGGTTACTGGCTTTACGGAACTCCTCAACGTCAAGAAGAAACTGCGTGAAGTCTCCATAGAGGGCTGTGAAGTTATCGGAGGCGGGCATTTCTCTACAGTGTACAGGCTGGACTCCGATACGATCGTCAAGGTCTTCAACAGGATTCCAATTACTCTGGAGCGCATAGAGTCAGACCAGAAGAGAGCGCGCGAGATATTCATACGGGATATTCCGACAGCAATATCGTTTGACGTGGTGAGGGTTGGCGAATACTACGGTATAGTCTACGAGATGATTGATGCACTCTCACTCTCAGGGACTCTCAGGAAACAGCCCCAACGTCTCCCGGAACTTGGCCGGAAAATGGGAGCACTCCTCAAGAAGTTACACACTACACAGTTCGCACCGGGGACTCTTCCTGAGGCGGCGAGCAGCATTTACGAGGCAGTCAAGGTACTTCACGCTCATGGATATATCTCCGACTCTGAGCGCGATATGCTGAACGGCATACTTGACGGGATTCCAAGACGCAACACCCTGATTCACTACGACTACCATCCGAATAATATTCTCGTTCAGGGGGACGACCTAGTGCTTATTGACGTAGGGGAGGCATCACTGGGAAACCCTGTGATTGATTTTGCGTCCTCGTATTTCTTGATGTTCAGCACGTTGAAATACATGAATGCACCTGTTGAGGCGATAGAGCAGCTTGTAGGCATAAACAACGCTGTGATGACTGACCTGTGGCGCGAAATGACGGCTGAATATTTCGGGACAACTGACTCGGAAAAACTCAGGCACTATGACGAAATCATAGAGGGGTATTCCATGCTGAGAGGGGTATTCGTAGGCAGCCATCACATAGGCCATGACAATTTTGAGATGCTGTACAAACCGTTATTGCGGAAAAGCATCGAATATTTTTCTGAACACGGCGTTAAATCTCTAAAGGAGGTATTTTAGTATTATGAAGAAGTATCCTTATTACGTGTGGATAGCGAGCGTTTTCGGGCTGGGTTTCCTGCCTTCGGGAATGCCCGGTACAGTGAGTTCCGCATTTGCCTGCGTGGTGAGTGCATTTGTTGACGTGCCTATGTGGGTGATATTTTTGGTGTCGATTGTTGGGGTATACGTTACCGGAAAATCTGAGCAGTACTTCAACCTCAAGGATCCTAACTTCCTGAATATCGATGAGGTGCCTGGAATGTGGCTGACGATATTCATGCTGCCGAAGGTGTTCATAATTCCTGGATTTTTCCTGTTCCGAATAATCGATATCCTGAAGCCTTGGCCGGTGAGTGCGATGGAGAAACTTCCTGGAGGCTGGGGCATTATGGCGGATGATATTGTTGGTGGCATTCTCGGCAATGTAATACTTCAGGCGATAAACGCGTATATTTATCATGCAGGCTGGCTCTATGAACTGATAGGGAGAATATTGTGATTAACGTAATAGTTCAGGCGATAAATGCATATGTTCCCTGCACAGGCTGGCTCTATGAACTTAAGGAGGCATATTGTGATTAAGAACGCTGTACTCGCGGCCATAGGGGACGAATTGCTCTCAGGAGCCCGCACCGAAAAAAACGCCCTCTTCATGGCCGGACACCTTCACACTAAAGGCGTAAATGTCCTGCGAATCGAAATAGTCTCTGACGAGGAGGACGAGATACTCGCTCTGTTATCGCGCTGGGTCGGGAAAACTGAGCTGCTGATTCTCTCCGGAGGTCTTGGCCCGACTCATGACGACAAAACCCGTTACGCAATCGCTTCGTACTTGGGGTGCGGCCTGAAACCTGATGATGCACTTTACGACAAAGTAGCTGCACGCGTTCAGAATGACCCCTACAGGCTCGCCTACACAGAAAAATGCCGAGACCCTCAAGCCATGATCCCCGAACATGCTCAAGCCGTCTACAACCCCGCAGGTTTTGCTCTTGGTATCCGGTTCACGCGTGAAGGCACTACAGTAATTGCTCTGCCCGGTGTCCCGATGGAGTACGAGGCCATGACGAGGCAAGAACTCCCAGAAATTTTTGCGCCGGACTCTGAACACTGTTGTGCTTCTGTGATAATTCTGGGCAACCCTGAGATGACTATAGCCGAACGAATCCCGGAAGTGATCGCGAATCCCGAACTGCATGTGTCGATTCTGCCGGCATTCCCGCAAGTTGAGCTGATAATTCGCGGAGAGTCTAAGCTGGTCTCCGAAGCTGAGAGAGTCATACGCTCAAGATTCCGTGATGATGTTCTGCCGCAGGGATGCGGTTCTCTCGCGGAGGCTGTACTCTATGAGGCAAGGTATCGCGGTGCAAAAATAGCATGTGCAGAGTCATGTACCGGAGGGATGATCGGAGCAGCTCTCACCGACATAGCTGGAAGTTCGGACGTGTTCAACGGCTCGGCAGTAACCTACACGAACGAGGCCAAGAGCAATATTCTCGGCGTGAGGATAGAGACGTTGCGTGAGCATGGAGCTGTGAGCGGGGAGTGTGCCTGCGAAATGGCGGAAGGTGCATTGAGAATCTACGGGGCAGACTTTGCTGTAGCTGTTACTGGTATTGCGGGGCCGGATGGAGGCAGTGAGAGAAAGCCTGTAGGTACGGTGTGGTTTGGGCTGACGGACGGGAGGAGGTCTCGTGCGGAAGTGAAGAGGCTTCCGGGAAACCGCGGCGAAGTGAGACTGCGGACGGTGAGGTTTGCGCTTGCGGAGCTGTGGAGGATGCTTCACAATGGGTGATGCTGGTATGTCGAAAACGTCATAATCACTGGTGTGCCTGGTGGAACACAAACGTCATAATCCAGTCGTGCGTTTATCTAGACACAAATATATGCCCTAATGCCATTCTGAATCCGGCCAAGTATCTACATGAGTGAGGGGTCTGTGAACGCAGTGAGTGAAGTTTTTTGCTGCTGTAACGCTCACACAATCCCTCATTCTTCATCTCTAGTAATATAATATCCCAATCACCAGAAAAATTTTTATAGGAGGAGCGATTCACTTTATGCCCCCTGATCGTGAACTTGAAGAGCTTGAACACGAGCTTGAAAATGTTTATGACCCAAGCGAATTTCACAGGGAAGTCGTCTATCATGATGTCCATTCCCCAGAATCCGTCTCACGCGATGAAGCTCGCAATGCCGACAAACGCGCCATACAGACCTTCGGAATCCCAAGCATATTGTTGATGGAGAATGCTGCTGTAGCTGTCCTCAATGAGGTACGTGAATACGCTGTGTTCGCAATAGTTTGTTCTCCAGGCAGCAACGGAGGAGACGGCCTAGCACTTGCCAGACACTTGTGCATTCTCGGAAAGGACGTACGAGTCTACATAGTGGGCGATCCCAGAAAAGGCAGCGATGACTTCAAGACAAATCTAAAGATCATGAGCAAGTTAGCTCCTGAAGTCCTAAACACCGTCAATGATGAGAACTTCGAGGATTTCGAGAGCGCATTACGAGGCTGTGAGACCTGCATAGATGCCATTTTCGGGACAGGGCTTAATCGTCCGGTAGAAGGCATTTTCCGGAGGGTCATCGAGTCCATGAATACACTTGCAACTCATATCGTGAGCGTGGATATTCCTTCGGGGCTTGACTGCGACACCGGAGAGCCTTTAGGAATCTGCGTGAGAGCAACAAAAACCGTTACCTTCCACAGGATGAAGAAAGGCCTTGATGTTTCGCCGCAGTATGGGGGTGATATTACAGTAACATACATTGGCATTCCGAATTAGCTTCACGGATTTATACCAGCAAAATTTTTACAGGAGGATGAATTTTTCTACCATGCTCAAACGTTTAGCGGCAGCAGTATTATTCTTGGCCGTCATGTGCGGAGTTTTCACATCAAGTGCTTCTTGGGGAGCTGCAACAGTCAGGGATTACCCCTACACCTCATCAACGGATATCGCCTCACTCTACGGGGTCGTCAACAACACGTACGGCTCATACCTGTACAACCTATACGGTCAGGATGCCGGCTTCAACTACCAGCTCCGCGAACTCACAGGCACAAATACCGCAGGCTCTCAGTGGTTCGCAACCGTCTACGAGAACTATTTCTACAGCCTCTACAACGCAGGCAACAACACCAACAACAGGGGCATATACCGGCGCACTATGGGCGGAGAGATTCCTGAGATCACTGTGTCGTCAGTTGGGAATCTTATCGGCGGCTTCAACTTCATGACTCTTGAGGAGCCTCAACCATACACAGCAATCACTAATATTTATGACGAACACCCAGACCCGCTGGAGAGCCTATGCCTCGTCGTCAAGAACGGCACAGGAAACTTCAACGTGGACTTTGGGAATCCCTACGCGAGTCATTATCCGTACTGGTGGAGGTTCGGAGCTGTTGACGGGTCTGCTCTCTGGAACAACAGGGCAAACGTCCGGTCACTGAATGAGCCTGTAGCTTTCCTGATAAACATTTCTGAAGGGCTGGTCTCCGCACGTGATGCTAACGGAAACTATACTGACATGTACACGTTCACACTCTCGAACGACATCAACAAATCCGGAGACGTTATCGGCAATCATTACGAGTTCAGGAACATGGCCGGAAAATTAGCCTACAAGACTTCACACGATCACACTGTAGTTCTGGATTCGAAAGACAACACGGTATACACAGTCAGCTACTTGTCTTCGGGGACAAATTCAGGAGCAAGCATCTATGACTCTGCCGGAAAACTGGCATATACACTTGAGGCCAGCTCTTCAGCGAATATCATGTACTTGTGCAAAGTTAGGGACGTTACGGAATCTATAGCCATTGACGGCTTCGAGGATTACTCATTCATTTTCACGCCCAGAGGTGAGCAGTCAGTCAATCCAGCAGACTACGCAAGCACCAACGTCCGAATAAGCTCCACATACGGCACAACAGACTTCGGGAGCACGCTCGGCTACATCACCTTCAATCAGGCTGCAGACATGGCAACCGGATATAGTCATTACCGCGAGAATGCCACTATCCCGCTGGTGATCGCTAATGTCTATGACGGAAACGCTTCGGAAGTTCCCTTGCAGTTCGACATGACTGTATACGACTCCGCAACACAGAAGACCGCTGATCACGTCATCAACCGCGTAAAATTCACTTGGGACGCTCAGAGCGACATGAACGATCTGGATTTCGGAACGTTCTTCATGGTGCAGTCAAGTGCTGACCCAATGCCGACATACTACCTTGAGACGCAGATCACTAACCGCACAGCGACACGCTACAGGCTGTACAGGTACGACATGCTCGGAAGGACTTCGGGCTATCAGGAGATTCGGCCTGACCGCTGGAAGTATGACCTGCCGCTGAGTCCGACACAGCTCCAGCGCGAGACACTGCCGCAGTATTTCCATCTGGATGCTCACAGCCAAATAGCTCCGGGACTCGTTACTGTGTATGATCATTCTGTATATGGCACTGTCAACACTGCATACGACACATACGAATCATTCCAGATAAACGACTACGTGAACTCAGCACCCAGAAATTTGCGCCTGAACTACAAGAGAGTGAGAGGTCTTGACTTGATAGCTGGCAGTGAGGAGAAATTGGACGGAGTCAGGACGAGGGAGTTCGTGATGAATTTTGCGGACGTGGTGAACAATGACGAAGAAACAGCGTACGAGCTTATGAATCTCATGGGCAAACCTCCGGTGATGACCACAGCGAGCGTGAATAGTGCTGCATTTACTGCGGCGGCTTCGTCAAAGGGAAAAGCTGTATCACACGACAGAAGCGTATACATAAATTCTTCGGCGATAGACGCGTTCAGATTCGTGAAGACAGTACCCGAAGGGCTCGTGACGTACACAATTATTTCTGAGGACACGGAGTCACAGGATACCCCTTCACAAAATCCTGAGCCTGCACCAGAAAATCCTCCGGAGGACGAGACAAACGCATCAGCCTTCAGCCCATCAGAAGTGATTATTACTCTGGTCAGCAACGAGATACCCCTTCAGCCGCTATCTATACGCATGAGGATACCGAGACAGAATCAGCTTGTGATGAATCACTGGGAGGAGTTTGAGAACGCTGCAAGTTCACGTGCGCTGTTCAATGCGTTTGCGAACTATGGGACTATATGGCTGAGGTCTGACGCAACGAGTGAGAGGGATGCGAATTTCTTCACTGCCATCAACAACAAGGGCAGCAATATAGGTGCTGGAGCTGCGGACTGCATCAGGGCGTTCATCTACGAGGATGCACTGTATCTGGACTTCATAGTCATACTTGCTGACGGAAGCAGTAGGAACACGGGCAAGACTGCGTATGTTGAGCTGTTCAGGGACGACGAAAATCCGTATGTGTTGATTGGTGACGGCAACGAAAACGGACAGTGGGATATGACGTTCTACATTGCGGCGACAGGAGAGAATCCGACTCCTCGCCCCAGCACTCCAACCAGCGGCGATAACTCTGGCGGGAACAATTCCGGAGGCAACGACGGGAACTCTGACAGCAGGAAACTCAATTCTGGTTCGGGAGGCGGCGGCGGGTGTAGTCTTGGTCTTGCGGGGATGCTGGGAATGATTTTGCTTTTAGGGATACTGAAACTCTCAAGGGTATAGCCATTTCTCACGGACATATCAGGACAAAATTTATCCCCTCAGCCAAAAATTGGGGGGATATTTAGGTATCTTCTTCAGGAGCATAAGCAGGACTGCAAACATTGCCGTCATTCCGAAAGCGACATTACAGTCACCCCCGTTCGAGGCTACATTTTCTGTTGCATACAAAGTTACGTCCACCATTACACCGTTGAAGCCGGTATCATAGTCATACGTTACTTTGTCGAGTGCTGCAGCAAAATGCATTGTCCCTGTCGCCGAATCGAAATCCGCTGCTATCTCGTTGCCTGCTGCGTCAAACGTATTGAGATTCTTGACGTTGTCGGACACAGAAGCACTCTTCACGGAAGACGCTGTACTGAGATGTTCACCTAAGGCGAAATTCTGCCCGATTGATTGCATGTAGACTATCTGTGTGTCGCAGAGTCCATCCCACAAAATCATAGCCTTCTTTACGTTGCGTCTTTGAGGGTTATGGTGTCGGTCTCTATGGTGTAGCTTGTGTGATTGCTGGAGTTGTGTGTGCCGCCGCTGATGGTTACAGTGCCGCCTGCTCCTCCAGAACCGCCGCCTATTCCGACCGCACCACCGTTACTACCAGCTTCGAGCTTGCCCGTCCCGCAGGATTGTGCGTAGATGTTCAATGTTGCTCCTGTAGTGGTGATGCCTGCTTCCGCCGTCAACGTCGCACCGTCACTCAGAATCAGGTTTGCATATCCGCTGACCACTATACAGCTTAAGAGTACTACAGATCCGTTCACTACCACACATCATTGCTCCACTCGGTTATTTCGTCGGTTACGAGGACGTAAGAGTCGACCGATTTAGTGGTGTAGGTTATTTTGTTAGCGTACACATCATAGCTTGCTTCCTTATAGTTCACCGAGTTTGCATGAACATCTTCCGCAAGACATGTCAGAAGCCCGACAACTGCCGACAACATGAGCAAGAGACTCACTAACTTATTGCGCTTGTGTTGCATTTGAGAATGTATCCTCCTTCCTGATGGTTTATGCACAAAAAATAGCTACGCATAATTGAAAGAGTCCAATACTCCACTGCATTACGATTATTAATGCCTGTAGTTAGTGGTTGTGTGGAATATGTGGTTACAAAGAGAAAGTTATGGGTGGCTGTGAGCTGTGCAAGTCTACACGACATTCCGAATTTATCAAGCATGTTTCTTCACTTTACTGCAATGATTCTGTTTCGTTATGTGGAGGCGAAAATTCCAGCACATTCTTTCCGTCATGGACAGCACAAAAAATTACCCCTGCCATCAATTGCACAGGAGTAACTCGTCTAAAGTCTGTCAGAAATCTTCACGGTCGACAAATAGATAGCCGTTGCAATTTTCACTGCGCATCCTTACGCCCTAACAGGTAGTCCACATACTGACGCGCTGCCCGCCCGGTTTTGCCTCCGTGACGAATCTCCCACCTGTCCGCTCCAGCCATAAGCTCATCGTTAACCTCAAGCCCCGCACTTTCCGCAAGACTCCTCACAATCTCGTGGTACATATTTCTGTCAGGACTCGAGTAATTGATCGCGATACCGAATCGTGACGCAAGAGACAGCTTTTCCTCTACGGTGTCTGACCTGTGAATATCTCCCTGATGCTCCATGTCGTCCCTGTCCTTCCAGATTTCCCGGACTATATGCCTGCGGTTTGACGTGGCGTAGATTAATATATTCTCCGGCCGTGTCTCAATGCCTCCCTCAATTATGGCCTTAAGGTATTTATACTCCACTTCCCCTTCCTCGAAAGATAAATCATCTATGAATATCACGAACTTGTAATTGCGATCCCTGAGCATTTCCGTGAGCTTGAGAATATCCCTGAATTGGTGCTTGTAGATCTCTATCACCCTGAGTCCGCGAGAAGCATACTCATTCAGAATCGCCTTCACGCTGGTGGATTTCCCTGTGCCTCCGTCACCGTACAGCAGCACATTGTTCGCAGGCCGCCCCGACACGAAAGCCTCAGTGTTAGCAGTGAGTTCTGCCTTCTGCGCGTCATAGCCCACAATGTCCGAGAGCCTCACGCTGCCCACATGCTCGACAGGTAATAGCTCTTGGCCGTCAAACCTGAATGCCCGGTGAAATGCCAGCTTTCCGATTCCGTGCCTGCGGTAAAAGTTCGTGACGATGTCGTACATTTTCTCGGCTGAAGTGCATTCGTAGATGGCTTTGCTGATCTCGCAGACTTGAGTGTTTTCTTGGCCGGTGCTGTGAAAATCCGAGATGTAGTGCATGTGTTCATTGTTCAGCCAAAACAGCCGCATGAATGCCTCGAAGTCGTGAAGTGCTACGTCCTTGAGGGAGCCGCCGGGAGATTCTTTGCGTTCACATGCGAGTGAGAAAAAGTTCTCGTTGCTCAGAATGAAGTGTGTGAGGTAGTTCTGCCAGAGATTTCCGGAAGCGTAGTGATTCTTGCAGGCAGTGGAGATCAGTTCGTGAAAGAGTATGTGAATCTCCAGAGCGTCATTGCTGCTGAATGCTGTACTGAGTCTGACGATGAGGCTGTCTGCGGGAGCTTCATATGCTAGTAATACACACATGTTAAATCAATCCTCTATAGTAAAGTATGGGTGAATTTTCACGCATTATATCAGCCTTGAGTATAATCGATGCTACTTATTGATGAGTGATTACTGCTTACAAAAAACAGCCTCCCCCATTTTCTGAGAGAGACTGTGTGATTCGTGAAAGCCATTCAGTGTTTCGAGATGGTGATTTCTCCGAGCCAATAGTAACCCCACGCTTTGGCCTGCTGTGCAAGAATCGGCATATCCTGAGCGTACCACTTGAAGCCCGACTCACGCACCAGCCTCCGCAATACACTATAGTCATGCAGGATAGCTTTCAGTGCCGACTGAGACTCTTTGACGTTCACTTGATACCATGCTTTTCCTGTCCACGCGTAGACTACTTTGGGATTCTTGCCGCTCCACGCAACGGGCATAGCAGGATTATTCAGCACTCCGATTCTGTCGACAGTACCCTTCCAGTTCCCGATGGCCATAAATGTTGGGCTGAATGTCCAGTCCGGAATGTATGTAGAGTATTTTTTGCCTTGAGCCATCTGGTTGCGGGTGTAGCCTTTCTGCCGGACTGCTAGTGTTTCTGCTGTAGGGAGCTTCCGAAGTTCAGAGATCTGTGCGTCAGAGATCCACTTAGTGATTCCCGCCATAGATGGGACTACAGAGCCGACAACGTAATTTGTCGCAACGAGGTTCGGGCCTTCGGAAGTGCCATACACCCAAGTTCCGTCATCGTTTTTGTGGACAGGATACCCGTCAAGCGTGATGTACCAGTCTTCAGGCATGTTATAGGGTCTGTAGACGTAGAAAGTCATTCCTGCATACGGTGACTGCGGGACTAGCAGCGGCTCAGTGATGTAGCGTTTGGCTTCTCCAGTTGAGACCATAAGCCCCAGAATCGCGACTGCCAGCAAAAATTTTCGTGCATTCATGGTTTCGTTAATACTCCTTTCCGAGAATGATTAGCCCCATCCATTCATAGCCCCACATGACAGAATACTGAGAGAGTACATGCGTATCGTCATCAGTCCAGCGGTGCATGTTGACCTTCCGGATGTATTTGTTGAGGTCGTATGCTTCTCGCCGTAGTGTACTCAACGCTGGGGTATGCTTTGCTTTGGAGTCGAGCTGCCGCCACTGTAGGCCTGTCCACGCGTAGATCACTTCGGGGAAATCTCCCTTCCACGCTACGGGAATCATAGGTCTGTTGAGTATGCCGATACGGTCGATGCTGTTCTGCCACCTGCTTATCGCCATAAAGTTCGAGTTCTGTGTCCAGTCGGGATTATTGGGACTGAGTACAGGTGCGTTGTAGACCTCAAGGCCTGACGCGGGAGGCATGTAGACTATACGCGGAGACTTGGGACTCTGAGCCGAAGATGCCTGTGTAGATTTTGGCTGTGATGTCTGCGCTGATATAGGCTCTCTCAGGATCGGAGCTACTGACGAAATTTTTGTGCTGTAGGGTTTGAGCCTGACCACTGACGGAATCACTGTACCCACAACGTAATTTGTCTTGGTGAGTCCGCCTTTCTCGTTCGAGCCGTAATTCCAGATGCCTTTGCTGTCCCTGTAGACTAAATATCCGTCAAACGTAACGTAAAAATCTCTTGGGACGTTCACGGGCTTGTACACGTAGAATTTCATGTTGTGATAAGCAGGCTGCGTGACCTGAATAGCTTTGTCCGCACATGACGCACACGAACTCAGGCCAAGCACCAGGGCGAAAACTGCAATAACTTTCTTCATGGTATCACCTCGCTATTTCTGGCTGCCCTGTCCGACTGGAGGGAGCGGAGTTTGCTGATTTTCCGGAATAGTTCCCGGGTCTGGTGCATACTGTCCTGCTGGTGGCATATGTTCCTGATTCTGTGGCCTGTACTGAACTGGCTCAGGGTTGCTCGGTGTGGGAGTCACTGGCTCAGGAGTGCGCGGCTGTGTCTTGGGCTGTGAGGGTCTCGCGGGCTGTGAGGGTCTCGCTGGAGTCTGCGGCCTAACGTCACGTGATGCGGTGCTGCTTCTGCGTGGGGGCTGTGTCCGAGTCCTCCGGGTGCTGGTAACTGCCGGAGCAGCTTTTGCCGAAGATTTTCGCGGCTTCTGACTCTGACGTACTACTCTGCTTGCCGGAACTGATGCCCTGCGTCTTGATGTACTTTCTTGACCCTGAACTTTTGTGTCTGCATTTTTGGCCTGAGTGTTGCTCTGAGTTTTTGGTGGCTTAGTCTGCGTGACGGTCTGGGTCTGTTTCGGGACAGCCTTAGGTTTTTCGCCTGGGTTAGGCGGAGTATACAGTGGCAAGTCTGCGCGGATGATGCGGCCTGTGTTTTCTGGTTCTGGCTGTTCGTATTCTGTCGAGTAGCCTTCAGGGTAACGCATAGGTATCTCCAGAATTTGCCTGCCTGTCTGTGAATCCTGAGCGATTATGCTCTGCGGTTCTGGAGGCAGATATTGCGGGAACATCTCGCCTTCTGTCTGGACTTCTTCAGGACTCGGAGGCACATACACAGCGGGACTCCAAGCATCGCCATCAAACGGAGCAGCACCCGGTTCAGGAGGAGTATACACAGGAACATGAGGGAGTTCGGGATCGTTGGGAGCTTCTGGAAAACTTGAGCGGCCCGGTAAACCTGCGGGGACAGTTGAGAGTCCTCCTGTGCTTGCGACTTCGACAGGGTAGACTCTTGCGGAACGTTTGGGATCCCACAGAGGAGTCTTCTCGGAATCTTCGGGGTAATACACCACGCGGGATAACGGCTCAAAAGCTGGGTCGATAGTGATAGCTTTGCTGTAGAAATACTGCGCCTGATGGAAGCCGCCGGTCTTTTCGTGATAGACACCGTACCAGTACCACACATTAGGGTTATTCCTGTCCTCCTGAATGGCTTTGAGCAGGTAGGGCTTAGCCTGTTCGTACCTGTCCTGTTCGAGGAGTGCTATACCCTGCTGAAGGCTTGATGGACGTGCAGGAGCTTTTTTTGCGGGCTTCTTTGGGGCGGGTTTCTTCGCGGGCTTTTTGGGAGCAGCTTTCTTCTTGGGAGCAGGCTTCTTTGCGGGAGACTTTGCGGGCTGAGTCTGAGGCGGAATCACAGGATACGGCATGTATGGTGTGCTGTCGTCATCCTCCCCAAACGCGGGAGACATCACCAGCATTAGTGACATCATCAGCAGAAAAATGCTCTTACTCAACATTCCCGACATTGACGACGGAAAAACTCTACTCCCCAACATTCCCGACATTGACGACGGAAAAACTCTACTCCCCAACATTCCCAATATCATCAACATCATTCTCTTCATCATCTATCACTTCCCCGTCATTCTAGTATGCTTCACAACTATATCCTTCAGGGTTACCGGCTCTTTCCTGTTGTCCTTGATGACTCTGACTATTGCGTTGTCATCATAGACCTTGATCACCTTCACCTTGCCGACAACTTTCGGCAGCACCACAACCGGATCACTCGGCACTACCGTAACGTACGTATCCGCCCTCACAACGTCCAGCACTTCACCGACCTTCACGCCGTCAAGAGACCCTTTCGCATATCTTCCCAACGAAATTATGTAGTCCCTGCGTTTACGTGTAGAGTCTGCTGTAGGGGCCAAGATTCTCCCGACAGTGTCATACGAATCCGAAAAAGTATCGTTCGCGAGCAACTGTGCATCCGGTTCATTGCTGCGTATGACGTTGCGTATATGGTTCAGTGATTCCTCATATGCTGCATTGATGGAGTTCTTGATAGCCTGCCAGTGTGATGACCCCTGAAACTGCGCCCACGTCAGCCGGCTCATCTTCTGCCCTGTGTATTTGCTCTTCGTGAGTCCGAAAAGGTCAAACCCTCCCTCAAACGGAGCACCCAATCCCGTAATCGCAGCGTCAAACCAGAAAATATCCTCGTCCGAGTCCAGCGTGAAGCGTCTATCACTGCCCTTGACGTTCCGAACTGCAAGCTGCACAGCACGTCGTGAGTCATACACCCTCAAACGCAGCAGCACTTTTCCTGTCTCAGCAGTCCCCAGAATATGCTTATCCTTCAGCACAGCAGAATACATTTCAAGCTGAACGGCCATATCATCCCCTCGCCTAGACCCAGAAAGCCACCTGTTCATTGCTGCCTCATCAAGGACTCTTGCTTCCACTAACGGAGACTGCTTGTAGAGACTCTCGAAGTACTCCGACATTTTTTGCTCCAGAACGTTATACGGGTAATACTTGCTCTCCCAAATCTCCAGGCCTGTGGAGTTAATAGTCGGGAAAATCACAACGGAAAGCCTTCTTTGCCCGCCGGCCTCAGAGATTCCGGAAAGCACCGCCAGCAGAATCACAACACATGCTAATTTCTTCATCATGACTGTATCAGCCCCGCAAACTTCCCAACATACGGCTTCAGGGTCTCGAACCACGCCTTGAACTGTTTCGCCCACAACAGCCTCGTTATCGTGAAAAAGTCATCCTCAGCGTTGCCCATGCTGTTATTCGCGAGAGCCTGCTTGTACGTTGCAGTCGGAATTATCAGCACCATATCTCCGGTATGCCTTGCTGTCTGCATTCTGGGAACACACCCGAACGCTGTCAGTCCCTCGTCAGGATTCTCGTAGAAAGTAACTCTGTACGGGACATCCCCAAGAGTGCCGGTGTTGAAGTCTATTCGCCGTGAACGTGCAAAATCTGCGTCCTGAAGTTCTTTAGTGCTGTCTCCTACGTACTCGATATCCAGGTCATCAATGTAGTAGCAGTGTCGAATATACGCGGTGAGTTTGTGGCCGAGCCTGACGAGTCCCGGGTCATTGAGTGAGAATTTTCGTACTGGAGCTTTCATAGCAACTTGGCCGAGCTGAGTCGGAGCTTTCTTTTCGCCTTCCGCCCAGATCTCTTCAGCCATTTTTGTGCCGTCCCCTCCACAGTACGAGAACCCTAACAGCATCGCAGCAGCTACCACGCGTACGGTGTTGTGCCAGCGTTCAGGGTTGGCCTCTTTGAGTGCAGCAGGGACTCCGGTTTTGATGAGGCCTTCAGCGGTCTTCATGGCGGCTTCGGTGATTCTGAGGCTGTCTTCTGTTGCGATCTGTGCTTCTCGCTCACTCAGCGGGAAGAACGGGCGGAAAAGTCCGGAATTTCTGTCTCCTCCGGTGCAGTCAGCGATCCACAGTGCGGAACGTTTTTCTTCACCCATCATGGCAATATCGGCCTTAGTGTTGGCGATTTCGGGACGGTTCAGGGCTTTTTCGAGGTCTACCACGAGCTTGAGGAACTTCAGCTTGAAATTGGTCTTGGCATAAAACTCTGTGAGTATCTTGGAGATTGCAGGCACGAAGTCTTTCACGGTGTAGGTGATATTTTCTCCTGGTTTTTTGCCGCTGATGGTGAGAGTCCTGTCGAGTTTTTCGACCCACGCGATATGAATCAGTTTGCGAGCATTTTTGACCTTGTTATAGATTGAGAGTCTGGGAGTATGTCCGCGAGTCCATATCTGGAGCGCAAGGTTATCGTCAATATCGCAGGTACTAATAATTTTCCCTTTATCTTCCATGTGAAAAGGTATCTGCTACATAAAAAGTGTAATAGTGTGTGGGATACACTTTCTAGATTATTCCTTGTTCAACCTGTCCCCGTTTGCCGTAGCTACTAAGGTTTGTCAGACAGTCCAAAGGCTTAACTTTCCGGCTAGCCACCGGTAGCTGGGGGTTACCCAGTAAATCATGTTTATAGTGCTATCGGTGTTTACATGTCGTAGACACATGCACTCCCCACCCTCTAACCCGAATGTAGCAGAGTCTACCTCCTTTGTCATAATTTCGTATCGTAT
>JAFTBT010000046.1 GCA_017455085.1 Synergistaceae bacterium | reverse complement strand
TTTCGCGGAGACCACATCAACGTAAAATCGTTTGTCGCTGTTGAAGTTTGAGGAGTTGACGTTGTAGTAGGTGATGCCGTCGATGGTGTAGGTGCTTGCTATGGATTTCGGGGTCTCTGCCGGATATGCCGGAGCCGCCAGTGCCAGAGCAAGAATCACAAGCCCTGACAGAATTTTTGCCTTCATGATAAATTTTCCTCCTGTGAGTAAATCTGCTTTGGACACGAATAACCGCATCCGCCTTTTTGCGCGCGGCACAGGGTGAACAGTTATCATAGGAGGCCAGTACCGTCATTCCAGAATCCGAGACACGGCCAATGACTTAACGCAGGTATGCAGTAATTTTTGAGGGGGAATTTTGAGGAATAGTTATGCCTTGTCCGAAGTCCGAAGTCCGAAGTCCGAAGTCCGAAGTCCGAAGTCCGAAGTCCGAAGTCATTATGTACAGATTCATGTGTGTTTGTCAAGGTGAGTTTCACTAAAAACTCGCTCTTCACCTTCACTTCATCACTTCCGTGTAAAAATTGTGTGCGGATATTCTACTATATTTTGTGATATGTGCAAATAATCCCTCCCCTTGTTCGAGGAGGGAACATATTCTGCTACTCAACTGTTACGCTCTTGGCCAAGTTTCTGGGCTTGTCAACGTCCAGCTTTCTAGCTACAGCCACATAATACCCCAGCAGCTGCAGCGGAATCACCGCCAGACTCGCCGCAAAATGCTCGTCCGTCTCCGGCACGTAGAACACCAAATCCGCCTCGTCCTTCAGTGCCTCACATCCTCTAGTCGCCACCACCAACAGGAATCCTCCCCGGCTCTTCGCCTCCAGCATATTGCTGGCTATTTTCTGGTACAGACTCTTCTGCGTCATGATCCCCGCTACCAGCATTCCCCGCTCTATGAGGCTTATCGGGCCGTGCTTCATCTCTCCTGCAGCTATGGCCTCGCTGTGAAGATAGCTGATCTCCTTCATCTTCAGGCTGCCTTCCATTGCTACAGCATAGTCTATATTTCTGCCCAGATAGAACGCGTTACGGGCATTCACGAATTTGTACGCTGTCTCCTCCAAAATCTCCTTCTCGTCAAGAATCTCGTCTATCTTCTCCGGCAAACTCTGTATCTCCCCGATCAAGTTCTCGTAGTACGTCGGGGTGATAGTCCCTCTGACACGAGCAAACTCCATCGCCAGCACATAGCATGCTATCAACTGCGCACTGTAGGCCTTAGTCGTGGCTACAGCAATCTCCGGGCCGGCCATCGTGTAGCAAACGTTATCCGCCTCTCTGGCTATAGTGCTTCCGACAACGTTCACAACCGCCAGAGTCTTTATGCCGTTCTGTTTTGCGAGCCTCATAGCAGCAAGTGAGTCCGCAGTCTCTCCGGACTGTGAGATTATCAGCGCAAGAGAGTTTTTCGTCAGGGGCATATTCCGGTATCTGAACTCCGAAGCAAGCTCAACCCTCACCGGAATCTTGGCCAAGTCCTCAATAATATATTGCGCTGCAGCTCCGACATGGTACGCACTTCCGCAGGCAACTATGTAGATCTGAGATATGCCCTTCATGGATTCGTCAGTCAGTCCGGATTCAGACAGGTCTATTTTCCCCGAATGGAACACCGAGCCGAATGTGTCCTTGACCGCGCGGGCCTGTTCGTGGATTTCCTTCATCATGAAGTGCTCAAAGCCGCCTTTCTCCGCAGCCTGAGCGTCCCACGTTACTTCGCTGAGTTCCTTGTGTTTAGCGTAGCCTTCCGTGTCGAAGAATCTCACTACTCCCTTCTTGAGCTGCACTATATCCATGTTGTCGAGGTAGTAGACTTTTCTGGTGTCCTGAAGAATCGCGGACACATCCGACGCTAAGAATGACTCTCCCTCACCCTGCCCGGCTATTAATGGGTTATCCTTCCTGACTCCCCAAACTTCGCCGGGGTAATCCTTGAACAGCAGCACAAAACAGTACGAGCCTTCTATCACCTTGATAGCCTGAGTTATGGCTCTAAGCGGATTCTTTTCCTGCTTGTAGTAAAAATCTATGAGCTTCACTGCTGCTTCCGTGTCCGTCTGTGAGTAGAATGCATACCCGTGATTCGCAAGCATGTTCTTGATTTCCCGGTAGTTCTCGACTATTCCGTTATGCACTGCAACTACAGACATATCATCGCTCC
>JAFTBT010000045.1 GCA_017455085.1 Synergistaceae bacterium | reverse complement strand
TCAATACCCCTACCAGTCCGACCTCAAGCCCATCACCGGAGACTCCTTCACCCGAATCCAGAGCCTCAACGCATACACATCTTCCGGCTCACTCATCGCGTCCACCATCTCCGGAGGCACTGCATTTTTCTCGGACATCCCAGAAAGAGTCATCTATGCCTACAATCTCGGCTACACAGGAAGCGCAAACATTGCCCGCGTCATGAACGTTACACTCCTAAAGTCCGGAGACGTTGTGCCTCTGCCTGTGCCTACTCCTGATTTCTCGGTCGGCGTATCGCTAAATACACTCACCCTTCCTGCAGGTTCAACAGCGACTCTCTCACTCATTCCGGCAAATGCTCTCGGAACTGTCAGCTATTCCGCAAATCAGTCTTGGGTAACCTTCAGCGGAAACACAGCAACGCTTAAGCCTACAGCAACAGGAACTTATACCATCGTCATCACCGCAACTGACTCAGGTCGTACGTCCAACAACACAGCCACAGTAACAGTGACTCTGACCGTAACCAGTTCAGGCGGAAGCACACCAACAAGCCCAGACATACCTTCGAGCGGTCCCGGCTCATCAGGCGGTGGATGTGATGCAGGCTTTAGTGCGTTGGTATTAGCAGTATTAGGCGCGTTCATCACAGCACGCAAAAAGTAATACATACGCAGACGTTAGCGTGCAAAAAATCCCCCCTCAGTCATTCACGGCTAAAGGGGGATTCTCTGACTCTGTTACTCTTCCCGCAAACTACTCGAACAGTTCGGCTATGATGTCCGCAACGCGTTCAACCTTGTTCACCTTCACAACGTTACTGCCGCAGAAAAACAGCCCCGTCTCCCAGTTCCCAACCTGTGCATCCACCAGTGCCGCAGCAATACAGAATGTCTCTCTGGTCTTCCTGTACCTGCAATGCGTCAAGCAGTTCGCAAAACACGGCTTACTCTCAACTTCGCCCTCCAGATATTTCGCCACAAACGGATTCTTGATCGCCCTTCCCGGCAATCCCGCAGGACTATGTATCAGCACAACATCTTCTTCCTTTGCGTCAATATACGCCTGCTTGAACCTGTCCGAAGCATCGCCCTCAACCGTACACGCAAAACGTGTTCCCATCTGCACGCCCTTAGCCCCGAGCGCAAACACTCTCGCCAGATCCGACTTGTCCCAGATTCCTCCGGCAGCTATCACCGGAATATCGCTCTGCATCTCGTCACGTACATACTTCACCACGTCAGGCAGTGCGTTTTCGAGTCTCAGTGCGGGGTCGTATACCTGCTCGATAGTCGTTGCGCCTAAGTGTCCCCCTGCTGTAGCGGGTTCTTCCACCACGAACGCGTCAGGCCTGCGTGAATATTTCTTCTCCCAGTGTCGCGTGATGAGGCTTGCGGCTTTTGCACTGCTCACTATCGGCACAAGTGCTACGTCCGGAAAATCTTTCGTGTAGTCCGGAAGCCTGAGGGGGAGTCCTGCTCCGGAGATGATGATGTTTGCGCCGCCTTCTGCTGCGGATCTGACTTGCCGGTCGTAATCCGTGAGAGCCACCATGCAATTCACGGCTATTACTCCTTCAGGTCCGGCTATATTCTTGGCCTGAGCTATGGCCTCCTTTATGACTATCTCGTTCGCTTCAAAGTAGTTGTGCTTCTCAGGCTGAAAATACAGCGAAGCATGTGCAAGCCCAACACTGGCAATAGTCCCTATAGCTCCGCATTTGGCAACGTGTCCCGCTAAGTTCGGGCCTGAAATATCGACTCCCATACCTCCCTGAATCAGAGGGTAACGCGGCTGATATTTCCCTATTCGTAATACAGGCATGGTATTGTTCAACTGAGTAACTCACTCCTTCATTTGGGGTAATAATTCTGTGAAGTATATCATGATGAATGCAAATGCTTATGAGTGAATGGGCTTGTTTGTGGAGTCATTGACTGTTAGAATTGCTTAATATTCCAATTTTTAGGAGGACAGTTGATGAAAGCTGTAATACTTGCCGGAGGTTTTGGGACTCGCCTCAGTGAAGAGACTGTTGTGCGTCCAAAGCCTATGGTCGAAGTAGGAGGCCATCCTATGCTCTGGCACATCATGAAGATATATTCTCATCACGGTATAAATGACTTCGTTGTGTGTCTGGGCTATAAGGGCTACATGATCAAAGAATACTTCGCGAATTACCACCTGCATATGTCTGACGTAACATTTGACCTCGCCACAGGACAAGCCCAAATCCACCAGAACACCGCAGAATCTTGGCACGTTACCCTTGTCGACACAGGAGAGAATACTATGACCGGAGGACGCATCAAGAGAATCCGGAACTATATCAACGATACTTTCTGCATGACTTACGGCGACGGAGTCAGTGACGTGGACATTACCAGCCTCATCGAGTTCCACAAGAAACAGAAAACTTACGCAACACTTACAGCAGTACAGCCCCCAGGACGCTACGGAGCTATCGAGATTCAGGGAGACAGAATCACCAACTTCAAGGAAAAGCCTTCAGGTGACGGAGGATGGGTAAATGGAGGATTCTTTGTGCTTGAGCCGGAGATTTTCGACTACATATCTGGAGACTCTGTATCTTGGGAAGCTGAACCGCTGGAGAAAATTTCTCAGGAAGGGCAGCTCTCGGTGTATAAGCATTCGGGATTCTGGCAGTCTATGGACACACTCAGGGACAAAAACTATCTGGAGTCCCTGTGGCATAACAACAAAGCAGCTTGGAAAGTTTGGGAGTGATTCAGTTTTGAGTATACTACAGCAGGACATAGAGAGAATTTATAGCGGCCTCACAGAACAGGAACGCTCAAAATTTCAGGACAGTACAGTATTATTCACAGGAGGAGCCGGATTCTTAGGGTACTACTTCATAAATTTCTTGACACATTGCCGGGAAAAGCTGGGCGTGAAAAAAATCATCTGCCTCGACAATTTCCAGGTAGGTTATCCGTCATGGCTTAAGGCTCTCAGAGAACAGGGAAGTGTGGAGCTACACAAGTTCAACGTCATCACGGACGATATAGCTGACGTACCCGGAGCAGGAGACGCGGACTACATATATCACATGGCATCGATAGCTTCGCCGGTGTTTTACAGGACTTACCCGATAGAGACTCTAGACGCAAATATCTGGGGGCTTCGCAGACTTCTCGATTTCTACATGCACAAAAACATCAAGGGACTCGCGTTTTTCTCGTCCAGCGAAATTTACGGAGACCCTACGCCCGAAAATATCCCTACTCCAGAAACCTACAGGGGCAACGTTGACTGTCAGGGCCCGAGAGCCTGCTACGACGAGTCCAAGAGATTCGGCGAGACCATGTGCTACCTGTTCCACCAGAAATACGCTTTACCGATAAGCATCATCCGCCCGTTCAACAACTACGGCCCGGGAATGAGGCTCAACGACGCACGAGTCCCCGCAGATTTCGCCAACGCTGTCCGGCAGAACAGGGATATAGTCATGTACTCGGACGGCAGCCCCACACGAACATTCTGCTACATCACTGACGCAATCACCGGCTACTTGAAAGTATTGCTCTACGCGCAGACGGGTTTCGAGGCGTTCAACATAGGCATGGACAAACCGGAAATATCCATCAGGAAATTGGCAGAGATCTACGCTGAGGCAGGCAGAGAAATTTTCGGCTACACAGGCACAGCAAAATTCGGGGTCTCCAGTGATTCGGAGTACCTCAAGAATAACCCTAACAGACGCTGCCCGGACATCACCAAAGCACGCAATTTCTTAGGCTACAACCCGCAAATACACGTTGAGCAGGGAGTGAGATATTTCCTGCAATACATCAAGGAGTCAGAACAGGAGGCTCTCACATGGTGACGGTTATCGGTCTGGGCTTCGTTGGCCTCACGACAGCACTGGGCTTCGCAGAATATGGGCATAAGGTCTACGGAATCGAAGTGAACCCCGAAAGACTGAGGACTATTCAGAGCGGAAAGCTGCCATTTTTTGAGCCGGGACTTGACGAAGCACTCATCAGGCACTTGGGGAAAAACTTCATCCCTACTGACGACATGAACACTGCTGTATCCGAGAGTGAATGCGTGTATTACTGCGTGGGGACTCCTTACGGTAAAGATGGCAGTGCGGATTTGGCTTACCTGTATTCTGCGATAGACCAGAGTCTCGGAGCAATGAATGACGACAAATTCAGGGTACTCGTCACGAAGTCGACTATACCGCCGTCAACTACACAGAAGCGTATTATCCCGTTTCTGGAGGAGCGGGGCATCGTAGTCGGCCAAGATATGGGTGTGGCGAATAATCCGGAGTTTTTGCGTGAGGGGCATTGCTGGGAGGACTTCACGAACGCTGACAGAATCGTAATCGGAGTCAGTGACTCACGTTCGGAGGAGATGCTCAGGAAGCTGTACGCGAAAGAATCTGCACCGTTGTGTTTTGTGTCGCTGAACACGGGAGAGTTCATCAAGTACCTGTCGAACACGAGCCTTGCGTGCCTGATAAGTTTTGCCAACGAAATGAGCCTAGCTGCTGACTCGATCGGAGGGATAGACGTTGCGGAGGCGTTCAGAATCCTTCACATGGACAAACGCTGGCAGACAGGAACCATCAGAAATTACTTCTACCCGGGCTGCGGATATGGTGGATATTGCTTGCCGAAGGACACTAATGCTTTCTACGCTGTGGCAAAATCACGCGGCTTTGACGGAAAGATTCTGCATGAGGTGATAGCCCTCAACGATGACATGCCCAAACATGCAGCACAGAGAATAATTCACTCTGCCGGAGAGGATAAGGCTGTACGAATTGCGGTGCTTGGCTTGTCGTTCAACGCAGGAAGTGATGACGTGAGGGATACCCCCAGCGCGAAGATTATCCGTGTCCTGAATGATGCAGGCTACGAGAATATTACGGCCTATGACCCGCAGGCAGTGGACGAGTTCCGGAAGGCCTATGATGTGAAGTGCAGCTATTCGGTGAGTCTGGATGAAGCTCTTGACGGCGCGGAGGTTGCTGTGATTCTGACGGCTTGGCCGGAGTTCGCGAAGCTCAGGGAGAAATTCGGCGGCTCTATCGTGGATTGCAGGTACATGCTCTAGACAGGAGGAATGACTATGATTTTTACGGAGACAAGTTTACGCGGTGCATACGTTATTGACCTTGAGAAGCACGAGGACTTCAGGGGATTCTTTGCGCGAACTTACTGCACGAAGGAATTTGCGGATCACGGACTCTCTACTGAGATCTCCCAGTGCAATATTTCCTACACGAAGCAGAAATACACAATCAGGGGAATGCATTACCAGATTCACCCCTACGAAGAAGTGAAGTTAGTGCGCTGCGTGAAAGGCTGTGTGCTGGACTCGATAGTAGACCTCCGCAGAGACAGCCCCACATTCGGGAAATACTTCAGCGTTGAGCTCAGTGACGAGAACTTCAGGGCGTTGTACGTTCCGGAGAATTTTGCGCACGGCTACATGTCGCTGACTGATGATGTTATCTTCACGTATCAGGTATCACGAGCCTATGCCCCGAACAGTGAAAGAATACTCCGGTGGAATGACCCTGACGTAAATATCCACTGGCCTCACACGGAGAACGTAATACTTTCCGACAAGGACAGGAACGCGCCATCATGGAGGGATATTATTGGCTAGGATTCTGGTTACTGGAGCTACGGGCTTAATCGGCAGCTATGCAGTCCCTCAGCTCATCAACGCAGGCCATGAAGTTTTTGGGGTCTCACGTTCAGGAAAAGGCCCTTGCGGAATCTCTCTAGACCTGTTCGACTCTGAAGCCGTCAGCTCATTCATCGAGGCGCACCGCCCAGAATACTTGCTGCATCTCGCGTGGAACGTTGCACCCGGATACATGACTGCTCCCGACAATCTGGACTGGGTTGTGTCGAGTCTGCACCTGCTGAAGACTTTTGCGGAGTGCGGAGGGAAACGTGCTGCCTTCACGGGCTCATGCATAGAGTACGACTGGAGCTATGGCTTCATGCAGGAGGATATTACCCCCCTGAAATCCGACTCACTCTATGGGACAGCAAAGGCCTCACTGTATTCGCTTGCGTCATCGTGGGCAAAACATACCGGCTTCAGTTTCGCATGGGGACGAGTATTTTTCCTGTACGGCAGATGTGAACGCCCCGAAAGAATCACCCGCTACGTAGTGGACTGCCTCAAGCGCGGAGAAAAGCCCGCTATGAAGTTCCCGTACATTTCGCGGGACTATATGCACGCTGCTGACGTTGCCGGAGGACTGATCGCCCTGATGTTCAGCGAGTACTGCGGTGCTGTGAATATCGCCTCAGGCCAAGCAACAAGACTCTGCGACATCGCGAAGAAGGCCGCTGAAGTTTTGGGGTGTCCTGTTCCTGAATACGAGTATGCTGCGAATAACGACACTGCTCCGCTTGTGTTGGGGGACTCTCGCAGACTGAATGACGTTATCGGTTTCAGGCCAAGCATCACGTGGCACGAAGGCCTGAAGGAATTACTGTAGCTTATGCGCTCTGGGGGAGTGTTATCGTGAATATGCTCCCCTCGCCTTTTTTGCTCTCGACCGTGATTTTTCCGCCGTGTGCTTCAACAGCAGCTTTCACTATCGCCAAGCCTACACCGCTCCCGCCTGTGACTCTCGTACGTGACTCGTCAGCCCTGTAAAATCTCTCGAAGATGTTCGGCAAATCCTTCTCTGCTATCCCGATTCCTGAGTCCTTCACCTGAATCACTACGCTCTTGCCCGACTTTCGGAGTATCACGTCCACTTTTCCGCCCTCATCCGTGTAGCGCAGGGCATTGCTCAGTAAGTTATCGACCACGTGCCTGAAGTTGTCCCTGTCTATCTCGCACACGCAGTTATTCTCCAGCTCCGACCCCAAAACTATACCAGACTTCGCAAACACCGGCGCAAAGCTCTCAATCACCGGCTCCAGAAATCTCCGCATGTCCGTGTTCTCGGTGTGCAGAGTGATGTTTTCTCCCTCAAGGCGAGTCAATGCGTCAATGTTCCCGATTAAGTCCGCAAGCCTCTGCATCTCGTTCACACACAGAGTCAGCCTCTCCGGAGTCGCCTCAAGTATCCCGTCAGCAATCGCCTCTATCTGCGTACGCGTCACCGTCAGCGGAGTCCTGAGCTCATGAGCAACATCCACCATCAACCTCCGCCGTAGCTTCTCCTGAGCCGCAAGAGACCTTCCCAAATCCTCAACTCCTTTCGTCAGCGCGTCAAGCTCCCGAATCCCCACAGCAGGGAATTTCTCCTGAGAGTCATATTCACCGCGAGATATGCTCTTCGTCCGGTCGATAGCCCTAATCACAGGGCGACTCAGCTTCCCAGACACAAAATATCCCAGTCCGCACGCAACAACTACCATGATCAGCGCACCGTACAGCGTGTAATGCGTCAGGTACGTCATGAACGAATGCTCAGAGTATCCGGCGGGTATTCTGTGGTCGACTTCGAGTCTGCCTCTTTCTCCCATAGGTATAGTGATTTTGTCGTGGTATACCGGCCTGTTTGAGGTCAGGGGCGCGGGCTTGAGGCTGTATATCTCCCTTCCGTCGGAGTTGCGCAGCGTGATCAACATACCGTTCCACTGCGGGGCAGGGTGCAGGATGTCCCGGATACGCCTGTGTTTCCAGCAGCCGCCTTCCTCGTCATAGAGCCTCGACAAAGATTCGCCCAAGTTCTCCAGATCACTCTGCCGTCTCTGAATCTGGTAGTCCCTGAACGCGTCAATACTCAGGTTCACGCTCACAGCAGGCACTATGATTCCGGCCAAGACCGCCAAAATCACATACAGCATCAGGAAATGCGTGCGCAGGGATCTATTTCTCATCGTCAAACCTGTATCCGAAGCCGTAGATAGTTTTTATCCAGCCGTTTTCGTGGCCGGGTTCAGCGAGTTTTTTGCGCAAGTTCTTCACGTAAGTATCAATAGTCCTGTCGAAACCGTCATAGTCATCACCGAGTGCGGACCTGATGATTTCTTCCCTGCTCCATGTGCGTATGGGTCTGGATGCGAGAGTCGAGAATATCAGAAATTCGCTCTTCGTCACGGGAATCACTACGCCGTCCTTTCGGAGTTCGACTCTTTCGGGGTCAATCTCTATTCTTCCGTCAGCGCATACTCCTGCGGTGATGTTGTCGCGTGTCTCTTTGGTGCGGAGCTGTGTGCGGATTCGTGCCATGAGGACGCGGGGGCTGAAGGGTTTTGCTACGTAGTCGTTCGCGCCGAGATCCAGACCTTCGACCACATCGGACTCGCTGGATTTTGCCGTGAGCATGATGATCGGCACTGAAGATTTTTCGCGGATTCTGCGGCAGACTTCTTCACCGTTGAGCTTTGGGAGCATCAGGTCAAGAATCACGAGATCAATATCGTCAGTCTCGAAAATGTCGAGTGCGCTTAATCCGTCGGAAGCATATGCAGTATCGTAGCCCTCACGTTTTGCGTAAGCTATGACCACTTCAGCGATAGAGGCCTCATCCTCAACAACAAGTAACTTCATGAAAAAAAATTCCTCCATTCACAAGAATTACATTTGGATTTCACATTGGGTTCATAAACACAGAGTATTCTATCAGCGTTGAAACAAGGAGGTCGAACAAAATGAAGACATCAAGGAAGTTAGCAGCAGTGTTAGCAGTTTTCGCAGCAGGAAGTGTGTTTTACGGAAGCCTTCCCGCACAGGCAGCAGGTATAGATTCAGCCCAATCGAAGGTACAGGTCAGCCGCCACCATGACGGACACAGGCCGCCTCCGGAAATGCACAGTCATCACTGGGATGTACCGCCTACACCGCCGCCGCATCATCCGGAACACTTCAGGCATCACGTACACAGGGGACCTCATCCGGAACACTTCAGGCATCACGGACGCAGACACCCAGCACCTCCCTGCAGGTAGCAGCTCAGGGGAAAATAGGGTAACATTACCGGAAAACCTGAAAGGAGATTCACAACCATGAAGTACAGAATTTTGGCAGTATTAGCGTTTGCGGGAGTGTTGGCAGTTAGTGGAGCAGCTTTTGCGAAAGAGAACGACCCTAATAACCCGTTCAAGAGCGACCCATTTGGGGAAATGCAGCGAGTCAGGGAAAAACATGAGACTCAGGAAGAGCAGAAGAAGTGGCCGCCGGTGGTCAAGCCCGGAACTGGGAGATGGCCGGACCGCACGAAAGACGACTACTACGACAGGAAACCGATCGAGCGTCCAAAAGACGACCGCTACGGCAGGAGACCGCCGGAGAAACCGAAAGACGACCGTAACGACAAAAAACACCCTGAGCGTCCGAAAGACGGAGTCCGCCCGAACAGACCGCCAGAGAAACCGAAAGACGACCGCCGCGACGACAGACCGCACCCGTTGCCCAGAGATGGACACAAGCGCAAAGTGCCGCCGGAGTACAAAAACTAAGACCGTATGCAGCGGTTCATGAATAACGGCCACAGACCGCTGATAATCAGTAACCTAAACTTTAGGAGGATACTTTTATGAGGAAAGTATTAGCAGTAATCGCAGTAGTAGCAGTAGTGTGTGTTGCAGGAGCAGCATTTGCCCAGACACGCGGACATGATCAGGCTCGCAGGATGTCCCCTCAGCTCCAGAAGGAGTTTTCAGGCGAGAGAGGTCACATCGACCAGCGTATGCTCGGCCAGAGATTCGGCAGACCAGAAGACTGTGACGGAGGCAGAGAGTTTTGCGGAATGGGACGCGGACACAGAGGCGGAAGGCTGGAGTTCGCTCCGGATATGCCCGAAGAGATTCGCGCTCAGGCAGTTGAGGCCGCAAAGCTCAGGATCGACCTCAGTGCAGCACTCTCGGAGAAGAGTCTCAACAAGGCAAAAGCTATGGAGATTTTCGCGAAGATCCAGCAGGCAGAAAACGAAGTGAGGACGTGGAGATTCAGCAAGAGCCTTGAACGTATGGAGGCCTTCAGGACACAGAGAGAGCTTAACCGCAACGTTCCTCCCGCACCTCCTGCACCGAAAGGCGAAGCACCGGAAGAGTAGCACACGGCAAATTACGCATTAACATCACGAAGAATCCCCCCAGTCATCACGGGCTGAGGGGAATTTTTTGCGCATAAGACATCTTGACGAAGCCACCCCATCTCTATAATACTACCTATCCTAGACTAGTTATTCTACGCGTGAAAGGAGGTAAAGCATCGTGAAAGAAAGATATACATCTCTGGACGTTGAGGTGCTACGGTTCAAGCCTCAGGACATTATCGCCACCAGCAACACCAGTAACCCCAACAACAGCGGCAGCAACGGTGAGCAAACAACCACATTTTTCGGAAACGGCCTCTTTTAGCGCATTCACAACAATCTTCACCAACATCAGCAAACAAAATCCCCCAGCCTTTAACTCAGCCGGGGGAGTGTTTTTTCTTCACAGGGAAGTCATTTCACTTCACAGCACTCACTTCACGCATCATTCACTTCATCAACGTATACGCCTTTATGCATGCATTGCTCTTTATGCTCACGCCGTCAAGCCAGCTCCTCCCGTCACGAGAAAACCAGCTCTCACGTTCATTCACTTCCGCGTTCTCTGAATACCTCGCCACCTTGCACTCCACAGGCATATACCCTCCAGAAAATTTCACCACTACAGAAAAATACTGCCCTTCCTTCAGGCTCACAGCCTCAGGCAGATTCACAGTGTAGTACCCTGCAAACTTCACGCTGCCCTTCGTGTGCGACACCAGAGTCCCAGCAACAGGCGACTCCGGGATCTTGTAGCCGAGATCATACACGTACACTTCATAGCCGAGATTATTGCCCGGTGCGTAAAATGCTGCTTCCCTGAGATTCTCGCGCCGTGTTCGAGTCCGGAAGATGTTCGCTCCCCAAGAGTATTTGACGCTCGTACAGAATCCCAAGTCATCGTAGCCGTAATGCCTCATTCTTTGGTTAGCCCGCTCGACAACAAACGCAGTGCCTCCCCAAGTATGCTGGTCGTAGGACATCCAGAAATACCCGCCTTCACTTCCGCGCATAGTGCCCCACGAATTTTTGACCAGCCACGCGCCGTTACGTGATGGTCTCGGGGAAAAGTTTCCAGCAGGAAAATCATCATCCCATCCCGCGAGCAAAACGTCATGGTCTGTGTCTTTGCCGTGTTCAGGGTTGTAGTACGTGTAGTGTCCGTTGATGTTCCTGTAGTTCATTGGGTCGCTGTACATGCTGATGTATATTGCTCCGTGCTGCATGATAAGCTCCTTCTTGGCCGTGTCGTTGAGGGTCTGATCTCCAGCAAGGAAGTACACATCACGAAGCCGCATAACCCTCCGGAAACTTTCGGGTGACTTTTTCGCGAGAGCTTTCTTCTCGGAGTCTGGAAGCTGTGTGTTGTAGCGCAGGGATTTTTCTTCCGTTGGGCCTGAGAGTCTCAGCAGGAAAGCCGCAGCCCTGAATGCACTGCCCTCAAGACTCAGAGTACCGGAACTGTATAACGGAGTGAAGCAGCGTTTTTTGTCGGGGTCTTTGTAGGTGTAGAAAGCTAACTGCATTTCTGAGAGGTCGGGAATTTTGGCGTTAGTGCTGAGAGTCTGTGTTGATGTGCGTGAAGTTTTCCCGCCGGTGTGGAGAGTCTGCGTGTGGAGACTCTGTGTCAAGTAGTTGCTCTCCATCGCTCCCAGCGCAGCAAATGCCCAACACGGACCGGGCAGCCCCTGATTCTTGACGGGAGATATACGCCCATAATCCCGAAGGTCATATTTCGCCGGAAGTGCATACCCATCACTCGCGCATACCATCAGGCCAAGACACACACCCAGTCCGAAAATTACTGCTGTTCTCGTGAGCTTCATGCGCCTATAGGGTGATATCTATGCTGTTGAGTCCGTCAACAAAATTATGCACGATTTTCTTCGCGGTGTTCTTCAGCATCGACACACCCAAATGCACATCATCATCATCAACTTTGAACGGGTTGAACTTCTTTCCGCCGCTGGTGAGGTTTATCACTGTAGAGCCGTCCGCCTCAGAGTACGAGATTTCCAGATTTATCTTCACAGGTGTATTCTTCGTGTAACATCCTGCAATCATCTCGTGTATCAGCTCATCACTGCACAGCTCCAGCCTGTACGCAAGCCGTGAACCAAGCCCATACTTCTCCGCAAAATTCCTGATGCCTCCCTGCATCTCCAGCAGGTCAAAATTCCGGTCAGTAACTTCATATCCGAAATATTTCAGCTTCCGGATGAATGCTATAGTCTTTTCGCCTTTGGGGTTGTCAAAAATCTCTTTGGGTGTCCCCTGCTCGTAAATGCCCTTGTCCGCAAAGAATAATACTCTGTCCGCAACTTCACGCGCAAAGTTCATCTCGTGCGTCACGATAAGCATGGTCATGTTGTGCTTTGTGAGCATACGGATCATAGCGAGGACTTCACCAACCATTGTGGGGTCAAGCGCGCTAGTCGGCTCATCGAACAATAACACTTTGGGATTCATCATGAGGCTTCTGCATATAGCGATTCTCTGCTGCTGTCCTCCTGAGAGATTTGCGGGCATGGAATTAGCTTTGGATGTGAGTCCGACTTTTGAGAGCCAATCCATAGCGTGATCTTCAGCTTCTTTTCTGGACATCCCTGCGAGTTTCACCGGAGCAAGGCACAAGTTATCCATGACGTTCATGTGCGAGAACAAATAGAATTTCTGATAGACCATGCCCATTTTTCGGCGTATCTTGTTGACGTCGGCATGTCTTGCTGTGATTTCTTCGTCGTCTATGAAAATCTGCCCATAGTCCGGAACTTCCAGCAGCTCCAGCGAACGCAGAAACACACTTTTTCCGCAGCCTGACCCTCCGATGATGGCGATCTTTTCTCCTTCCTCAACGGAGAGATTCACATTCTGGAGGACCTCCAGATTCCCGAATGACTTGTATAATCCCTTAACCTCGATAAGACTCATGCTGCGGCCTCCTTTCTTTCAGCTTTATGTGCAAACCAGTCAGACAGCGCGAAAATTCCGTGAACTATATACGCGAGTGCGAGGTATATCAGCATTCCGATGATGATTGTGATCATGGGCTGCATTGTGCGTGAAGCTATGTTGTTGATGACTCTGGTGAGGTCAGTTATCGAGACGTAGCCGACAACGCTGGTCCACTGGATGAGATTCACAGTAGTGGACTGGTAGACGGGTTTGGCGATTCTGACGACCTGCGGGAGAGTCACGAGCCTGAAGGCCTGCCATGCGGAGAAGCCGAGAGTACGTGCTGCTTCGACTTGGCCGAAGTCTGTTGCACTGATGGATGCTCTGAGGAGTTCTGCAACATGTGCTGCGGTGTTGAGGGAAAAGGTGATTATCGCGATGGTGTTTGCCTCAAGGGGAGAGCGGGCGAAGACTCCGTAGTACATCAGCATGAGGAGCATTAGGACGGGTGAGCCTCTGAGTATGACGATGTAGATAGTGGCGAAGAATCTCAGCAGGCTGATTTTGGACATTCTGAGTGCGCAGACTAGGGCACCCAAGAGCGTACCGAAGAGCAGTGAATACACAGATATATCCACTGTAGCGCGGAGACCCTTCAGGATGGTCAAGTAAGAGCCGCCCTGAATGAGTATCCTGTAAAGAATCTGATCAAGACTCATGAAAAATATTGCCTCCGTATAAAATGGGATTGGTATAGTTTAGCAGGGATTGAGAAAATTCGTGATATCCCCTACGTTGTAAAGAACACCTGATAGCGGATTAATGTACACACACGATATATTCACACACAATATATTCACTCACAAAAAAAGGTCTCCCGTTTTATGAGAGACCCCATAATGTCATGGTTTGGGTTATGGTGTGGGTTGATTTCTTGGTGGGCCCACCTGGACTCGAACCAGGAACCTTCCGGTTATGAGCCGGTGGCTCTGACCACTTGAGCTATGGGCCCGGCAAAAAACTCTGAGAATTTTACACGACTGATTATTTTGCGTCAAGCCTGAAATTTTTCACACCGCGAATTTCGAAATATATATTATAATTTGCTCAACTCCAAACCATTTTATTTTATGGACAGCTTTGTTTCTACACTATCATCATGAAAGGATGTAGGCATTTATGAAGGAATTCAAGTATGTCATCACCGACCCAGTAGGTATTCACGCGCGTCCGGCAGGGCTTCTCGTCAAAGAGGCCAAGAACTTCAAGAGCACCGCAACGTTCATCAAGGGCGACAAATCCGCCAAAGCCACCGCCCTCATGAAGCTGATGGGAATGGGCATCAAGCAGGGAGATGAAGTTACCATCCAGATCGAGGGCGAAGACGAAGAGGCCTGTGCAGCAGCCCTTGAGAAGTTCATGAAGGAGAATTTCTAGCACATGCAGACCTTCAAAGGTATCAAGATCGTAAACGGCATAGCTATAGGCAAAATCAAGGTCTATAAGCCCGCCGTCTACGAGATCAGCGAGGGACTCGTCAGCGACATCGCCGCAGAGGTTGCACGCTACGAGGACGCAATCGCAAAGGTTCAGGCTGAACAAAATGCACTCTACGAGAAAGAGATGAAGGCCGGACACAAAGATACCGCCGGAATCTTTGAGGCTCACGCAATGATGCTCGACGACGAAGACCTCAACGACTCGTGCAAGGAGTTCATCAGCGAAGGCCACACAGCAGAGTACGCCGTACGTGAGGGCTTTGACGCAGCAGCAAAAATGTTCAGCGAGATGGATGATGAGTACTTCAAGGCAAGGAGTGCTGACGTTATCGACCTCAAGAACTCGATGCTTGATGTGCTTTTCGGCGCAGACACCGCCAATATGCAGGGCACTGAACCCGCAATTCTCGTTGCTGAGGATCTCGCTCCGTCAGAGACCGTAAAGCTCGACAAGTCACTACTGCTCGGACTCGTTACCCGCATGGGAAGCTCTAACAGCCACACAGCTATTCTCGCCCGCTCCATGAACTGGCCGACGATTATTCAGTGCCACGATATTCCTGACGAGTGCGACGGGAAATTTGCCATTCTTGACGGGTACAACTCATGCATATACATTGAGCCTGACCAATATTTGATCGATGAGCTTTCCGCGAAGCAGGCAGAAGACAAAGCACGTGAAGCAAAGTTGCAGCTCCTCAAGGGTCAGCCCAGCGTCACAAAGGACGGCCAGAGCGTCAGACTCTATGCGAACATCGGCGGCCCGAAGGATATTCAGGCAGTGCTTGAGAATGACGCGGAGGGTGTCGGTCTCTTCAGGTCTGAATTTGTGTACCTCAACAGCAAGGAAGAACCCACAGAGGACGAACAGTTTGCGGCCTACAAGAAAGTCCTTGAGGGACTCGCTCCGAGACTCGTGATCATTCGTACGTGCGACATCGGTGCGGATAAGACCATCGACTACATGAAGCTCGACAAGGAAGAGAATCCCGCGTTAGGCTTCCGCGCCGTGAGAATCTGCCTCAACCGCAGAGACTTCTTCAAGAAACAGTTACGCGCTCTGCTCAGAGCTTCAGCATTCGGCAAACTCGGAATCATGTTCCCGATGATAATTTCTCGCTGGGAAGTTCAGGAGTGCAAGGAGATTCTGGAGGAGTGCAAGCAGGAACTCAAGGCCGAAGGTAAAGCTATGGGCGAACACATCGAGATCGGAATCATGATCGAGACTCCAGCAGCAGCACTTTGCGCTGATGAACTTGCACAGGAGGTAGATTTCTTCTCGCTCGGCACTAACGACCTCACACAGTACACCTGCGCAATCGACAGGCAGAGCGCGAACCTTGAGAGATTCTCTGACACGCACCACCCCGCTGTGCTGAGACTCATACGTGAGACCATCGAGGCAGGCCACAGACATAACACTTGGGTCGGAATCTGCGGCGAACTCGGAGCTGACCCGACATTGACAGAAGATTTCCTGAAGTGGGGAGTCGATGAACTCTCCGTGAATCCGAAGAGCATTCTTCCGCTCAGAGGCAACGTCAGGAACGTAGACCTGTCGAAATTCAAGACAGAATCCCCGAAGCCGGAAGCACCTGCACCGGAAGTGAAGGCAGAAGCTCCAAAACCGGCAGCACCTGCACCCGCACCAAAAGCAGAAGCTCCTGCACCAAAACCAGCAGCACCTGCACCGGAAGCGAAGGCAGAAGAGCCTAAACCCAAGCAGAAGGGATTTTTTGGGAGGTTATTCGGATAAATGTTATATGGAGCATTAGAAGCTGGCGGCACTAAAATGATATGTGCTGTCGGCAACGAAGAAGGACAGATTCTAGATCAGGTTTCGATTCCTACGCAGACACCTGAAGAAACTATGCCCCAGATTGTCGAGTACTTCAAGGCAAAACTTGATGTACCTGAAGGCGAAGAGAAGATTCAGGCTATCGGTGTAGCATGTTTCGGACCGGTAGACGTTCGGAAAAACTCGAAGACCTACGGAAATATTCTCTACACACCAAAAATCCCATGGCGAAATTTCCCGATGGTGAAGTGCCTCAAGGACGCACTCGGTGATATTCCTGTGGGGTTCGACACGGACGTAAACGGCTCACTTTTGGGCGAAGCTACATGGGGATGCGCTCAGGGACTCACTGATGCTGTGTACTTCACGATCGGCACAGGTATCGGCATGGGCGCGATGAGCGGAGGCAGCCTGATTCACGGAATGCTTCACCCCGAAGCCGGACACATCAAGATGGCTCCAGTACCCGGAGACGAATACGCCGGACACTGCCCGAATCACGGAGCATGCTTTGAGGGTATGGCATGCGGACCAGCAATTCAGGATCGTTGGGGGAAACCCGGCAAGGAGTTACGCGAGATGCCCGAAGTCTGGGAGCTTGAGGCGAAGTATATCGCTCAGGCCTTGACGTCAATCATCTACACACTGAGTCCGCAGAAGATTATTCTCGGCGGGGGAGTCATGGGACAGTCGCAGCTTTTCCCGATGATTCGCAAGTATGTGCTTGAGTACATCAACGGCTATATCGACACGAAGGAACTCCGCAACATCAACGCGTACATAGTTCCGGCGGCACTGAACGGCAATCAGGGCATTATGGGTGCTCTGAAACTCGCAGAGATGGCCGCAGCAGAAGAGTAGCTCACAGAACAGAGCAAACGTTATTCAATGCCTCCCTGTTGTGAATCTTGCGGCAGGGAGGATAATATTATTCTCATATCCCAAAATAGAGAGAGGTAAAATCCTTTGGCTGAAGTACAGAAACTTGATCCTTCAAAGCCCGCTGCTAATCAGGACTTCAAGGATATTGATGTTGAGTCGTTAGGTGAAGAGCATATCAATCTGGTATTCACTCTTGGCCGTGAGAATTTCGGTGTTGACGTGAATATCGTGAACGAGATCGTACGTGTGCCGTCATTCATAACCAGAGTCCCGAACGCTCCGATGTATATACGCGGTGTGATTAATCTCAGGGGAACTATAGTGCCTGTGTTCGATATGCACATGAAAACCGGAATGGCCGCAACTCCCCTCACTGATGAAGCAAGAATCGTAGTCATCACGATAAATGATGTCATATTCGGAATGATCGTGAACTCGGTGCGCGAGGTCAAAACTATCTACGACACCCAGCTAGAACCCGCAACGAAGCTATCGTCAGCAGTGGACAGGCGTTATGTTTTGTGGGTGGCCAAGCCCGCGGATGAGAGATTGATTCTGCTGCTGGACATCCCCAGACTTTTCGAGCTGGATCAGATTTTGCAGGACGAAAACGAGTAGATTCATGCGCAGGAAAATATTACTGTCGTGGCTGCTGGTGCTTATGTGGGCATTGGCAGCTTTTGGTGATGTTACGCTGTATCGCGGGACTGGCAGTATTGGGACGGTGCAGGCTCTCGAAGAATCCGGGCGTATGTTTGTGCCGGTGGTGGAGGTCGGAGACATATTCGGGTTTTCTGCACGGAGAACGGGAGAAGAGTTATTGCTGACTCGTGGAAATGCACAGATACGATTCATGCTGAACTCCGGAGCGGCGTGGCAGGGGTTCGCGATAATTCCGCTGTATTCTGCACCGTTTGAGCGAAATGGGAAGATCTGGATAGACTCTCAGAGTGCGGCATCGGTGTTCCAGAGTTTTGCGGGACGTGGCCAGAGTGCGAGACTGCATTTCGTGAAGGGGACAGCCCCTCAGCCTGTGATGGCTACTGCTCCGACACAGCAAGCTACC
>JAFTBT010000044.1 GCA_017455085.1 Synergistaceae bacterium | reverse complement strand
TCTATTAAGGGTGAGTATTCATGAAGAAATATTTGCGTATTATTATGGCGGCTGTCATAGTTCTTGCGGCTGCTTCAGGAGCATTTGCCATAGTTTATGGGCAGTCAGGCTACGAGAATTATGGCTACGATTAAGAATCAGCGTGGGAAATTCCATCAGCAGCAGTACTCGCAAAGGTTAAGGACGATGTCAATTCAGGGAACGCATACGTTCATGGACACTACTTCAAGCTCACGAAGGATATTGACCTGACTAGTTATACGGATTGGGAAGGTATCGGAAGCTATCCCGGCGGTTTTTATCATGATCCTCAGTTTTTTACAGGACATTTTGACGGTGATGGGCATACAATCAAGATCAAAATCTCAACAATGCAACTTACTATACCAGATTCGTTTGAAAATTATTGTGCTCTGTTTGGCGTTGTTGCAAGCGGAGGAACAATCAAGAATCTCAACGTTGAAGGCAGTGTAAGTTTTGCATCAAGTGCTCAGACAGAACGTCATTTTGTAGGCGGAATTGTTGCTTATCTGTGCGGAGGCAGTATTGAAAACTGCAAATTCGACGGCTCTGTTAAAACCAGTCAGTTATCTAGCAGTAGCCCTAAAGTCTACGTAGGCGGAATTGTTGGTTATGCTGGCGGTTGGGGAGGGTTTTATAGTACTGGAGGTAGTGTTCTAAAGGATTATTATTCGATCATCAAGAATTGCAAGGTAGGCTCTAAATCATCAACAACTATCACAGCTAATGCCCGTCAGATGTCGACCGGCAAATACGTTTACGCAGGTGGAATTACGGCATTTTTTGAGGATATTCATAAGACTAGCGTGATAAGCGGTAATTGGGCGAAAGCTACGATAAAGGCAGGAGTTGCAGGAGATGGAGATACAGGGCTCACTTTTGCAGGACGCAGCGGCTTCAAGGGCAAAGTGTCCAATAACACTGAAGTAGACCCCAGCGAAGAAGTTCCCGACCCCGATCCCGACCCCGAACCCGGTACCAGCAGCGTCACCATCACGAAAGAGTTTCTTGCGTCCGGAACAGTAGGCACTGCGTACAGCGACACACTCACCGCACAGGTTACCGGCGGAAGCTATGCAGTAACATGGACAGCGTCAGGGCTTCCCTCGTGGCTGAGTCTGAACTCATCAACGGGAGCATTAACCGGCACACCGACAGCGTCAGGCAGTTACACTTTCACGGTGATAGCCTTCATCACTGCGGACACCGTCAAAACCGACTCGAAGACCTACACTCTCACAGTAGCGGCAGCCTCTCAGCCAACGTATACCCTCACGATCACGAAAGACTCTCTTGCGTCCGGAACAGTAGGCACTGCGTACAGCGACACCCTCACTGCGACACTTTCGGGGGCGACGGTATCTCCTACGTGGTCTGTGAGTTCGGGGAGTCTTCCGGATGGACTCTCGCTGAACACATCGACCGGAGCGATCACAGGGACTCCGACAGCGTCAGGCAGTTACACTTTCACGGTGAGTGCTTCGTTCTTGAACTTCACGGACTCGAAGACGTACACCATCACGATAGAGGCCGCGCAGCCAGCGTATACCCTCACGATCACGAAAGAGTCCCTTGCGTCAGGAACAGTCAACGCAAATTACTCCGACACCCTCACTGCTACTCTCTCCGGAGGCAGCTACGCAATCACGTGGGGCGCAACGGGGCTTCCGTCATGGCTCACCCTCAACGCATCCACTGGAGCATTAACAGGGACTCCCACAGCAGCGGGCAGCTACACCTTCACCGTAACTGCATATGTCGGGCAGTACTCTTCAGACCTAAAACAGTTCACCATCACCGTCTCTGCCGGTACAGGCACAGAAATGCCCGAAGCCGAAGATGACCCTCCGGAGTTCAAATCTCACGGCCCAGTTCTTGAGGGGCAGATACTCATATACTTTTACGTGTACATGCCTACACTCTATGAAGACAGCTACGTAACCTTCAGAGTCCTCAACGACACAACGTACAACCCAGTGCAGGACTTCGATCCGGAAATCACAACACAGGGCAAGCTCGGAACATATTACGGCTTCAAATGCTGCCTGACCTCAATACAAATGTATGACCCCATCACCGCAACAATCTACTACAACGGCGGCGATACTGTAACTCATACGTGGTCTTTCCGTGAATACCTTGATAAGTACTACACCAGCTCGTCATCATCTGCTCCGCTAAAAAAACTCATCGGCGCAATGAAGGATTACGGCTATTACGCACAGATAGCCCTCGACGAAATACATTCTTGGAATCTGGGAGTCGACCACATCGCTGCGGAATGTGCGAACGTCTACACCAACACGGACATTGAGGAGGCCACAGCAGCCGTAGCACCGTACGCTAAGAGCTGGAACGTAGGAACTTCCGGAATCAAGAGCATAGGCTACACTCTGGCACTTGATTCTGATACCACAGTAGAGCTTTACCTGCGGCCTGCTGACGGATACACCGGAAACGTTGGGGCATATTCTCGCGGAGTCATCGGCGTAACGGACACTAACGCTAATCTTGCTGTCAGGCAGTCAGACGGAAGATATTTAGTGCAGATTTCGGGAATACCAGCACACAGACTCGACTACATGAACACAATCAGAGTCGTAACGGACAAAGGAGAGTTTGACATCAAAGTATCGGCACTGTCATACGTAAACACTGTACTGACATCCTCGAAGTACAACGACAACATGAAGAAGGCGGTAACTTCCCTGTACAGGTACTACAAAGCAACGAAAGAATACAGAGCAAGTACGGGGCAATAGCCAGCATAGAGACGAGAGGAGGTGAGTGATCATGAAGTATGAGGAGCTTGAAATGCAGATAGTAAGTTTTGATGCTGATGACGTAATCGTAACCAGCAGCACAAAATTACCGATTGATGAGGATCAGTACGAATAACCTTGTCATGAAAGCAGGGCTAGGGACACTCTCCCGACCCCTGCTATTTTTTTGCCCTATGTCCTGCCTCCGTTGTCCAGATCCTCAAGCCTCACGAAAGTATACCCCCGCTTCTGCAGCCCCCTGACTATCTCCGGAAGTGCCTCCACTGTGTTCGGAGTCCCCGAATGCATCAGCACCACAGTCCCCGGCCTCGCGCTCCCTAAAACCAGATTCACGATCTCCTGCTTAGGTCTGCCTGTGTAGTCCGCAGTGTTGAGACTCCAGAGTCCTAACTTGAGATTTTTGCGGCGCATTGCGTTGAAGATACGTGTGTTCCAGCCGCCGCCTGGAGGCCTGAGAAAACGTGTCTTGCGTATGCCCAAGTCCTCCAGAACGTCGTCGCAGCGTTTAGCCTGAAGCATGATGTGTTCAACAGAAGGGTCTTGATAGAGTCTTGGGTGTGTGAATGTGTGATTAGCGAGTTCGTGGCCGGCGTTGTGTAGCAACATGGTAACTTGGCCGTAGCGTTGAGCGAATTTCCCGACGAGGAAGAATGTAGCCTTAACGTCATAGTCTTTGCTGTGGAGTGCGGCGATGATTTGCTGCATACCGGTTTCGCGTGGACCGTCGTCGAAGGTGAGGACGATTTCCCGGACGAAGGGATCCCCTGAAGCGATGCCGTACTTGTGGCGTTCGTGAGTGAGAGGCCCCCACTCTATGAACACGAATACAGCCAGCGATAAGAGCATAAATTTCCGAAGCATGGTGTGTGTAAAGTCTCCTGAGTAAAATTTGTGATGATGATTATAGCATTGAGCCTCCCCTATGCTCCCACCCACCCACCCCGCATAGGGTCGGCTCATTACGAAAAAACCCCTCAGCCTCAAAGCTAAGGGGTCTGTTTTTCTCGTGCTACTTCTTGAACGGAGCTAAAAGGTCCTCATCCCATCCAGCAGGCCTGAAAAATCCTCCATACAGTCCCGCTAAATGCTCCCTCATCATTTCGCTGTGATACGCATCCACAATCTTGGTATAGACCTCCAGCCTGTCCGCGTCCGTCAGGTCCGAAGTCCGAGCCGCAATCAAGTTCCAGTACTCTTTTTCCCTCGCCTGATCCGCATACACAGCATCACTCGCCTTCAGGCCATAGTCCAGCGCATACGTGTCATTAATCACTCCCGCAGCTATGTCCGGCAACGCTGACGGTATCGTGTTCGCAGCAAGCTCCTGAATCGTGATCTTCTTGCTGTAGCCCGCAATGTCTTCCTTCGTTGGGTTGAAGCCCGCTCCATCACGCAGCGTTATCAATCCGCTCGTCGCAAGCACCTTGATAGCCCTTCCGCCATTCGTCGGATCATTCGGTATCGCTATCACGTCTCCGTCCTTCAGTTCGTCCAGACTCTTGATCTTGATCGAGTACAGGTTCAGCGGCACCACAAACGTGTTTGCTATGTTCGTGAGCTTGTAGCCTCTGCTCGCAAGTTCGTCCTCGAAATATATCCTGTGCTGAAACGCATTCAGGTCTATATCTCCGTCATCGAGTGCCCTGTTCGGAGTCACATAGTCCGTGAACTGAATCACTTCGAGGTTGATACCTTCCTTTGCGAGTGAGTCCTTGATGGGCTGCCACATCTCATCGTAGACGCTGCCGGTAACTCCCAGCCTTACCGTAACGTCTGCACCTGCACTGACTGCAAGAGCCAGCACTAACGCTGCTGCTACAACTAACTTCTTCATAATACATACTTCCTTTCGTGAAATATATCGGCACACGGGAATATACTCCCGTTATGTCCATGAGTTATTACTTCAGGAAATCCTGACGCACCGGAGTAAACATCTCTACTGTTTTTCCCGACTCCGTGATGAAAATCATGCCGTATGTCGCTCCTCCCGGCACTACTACAGAATCCCCTGCTCCGACTTCTGCTGTTTCGCTGTCAACAGTGTACCTGAAGCGTCCGGCCAAGATATACGTACACTGTATATGAGGGTGGCTGTGGAGGTGTACTTCAGTTACGGCCTTGAAGGTCATATCCGTAGGCATGAGCTGCTCATTCCACGCAATGCCTCTCCGAGTGAAGCCTCCGCCTAAATCCTGAAGCTCCATATCCTCGTGATGCACAAATATTCCTTTTATGTGTGTTTGCCTCCTTGTAAAAATATATTCTTGTTGCGAAAAGCTCTCACATCATGTGTGAATGCCTCTCGTAAATCTAGTGTGTGTTTTTGCGGGCTAAATACTCACCTAACCACTGCACTACACTCACTCCCAGCACCAGCACTCCAACCACTACCCACGTAATATCCTGCATGTTCCGGTCATGCCCGTACCGTATCGCAAAGTCTCCCAGCCCTCCAGCTCCTACAGCTCCAGCCATAGCAGTGAGTCCCAACAGGCTTATGATCGTTATCGTCACTGCCCTGATGATCGGCGCAAGGCTCTCACGCAGATACACCCTGAATATCACCTCAAACGGACTCGATCCCATCGACAACGCAGCCTCAACCAGACCTTTATCCGTCTGCGCCAAAGCACTCTCCACCTGACGCGAGAAAAATGGTGTCGCTCCGAACACCAGCGGTACAATCACTCCCCTAACGTAAATTGCTGTACCCATTATTGCACGGGACAGTGGCATTAACGCGGTAAGTAGTATTATGAATGGTATAGACCTGAACAGATTTATGATCTTGTCGAGAACTTGATAGATCGGTTTATTTTGCATGATGCCTCCGGGTTTCGTGACGGTTAATATTATCCCGAAAATCAGCCCGAACACAAAAATTATTGCTCCAGACCACACTTCCATTAGCAGCGTATCACCGCAAGCCTTCCAAAATTCCGGCAGCCTGCGCATGAGATTCGGAAGCCATTTACTCATCAGCTCCTGCATCCTGAATCACCTCCACACGTATATCTTTGCTCTTGTAGTAGTCTATTGCCCTGTGAATATTCTCTCTTGGCCCGTTGAAGATCACTACAGTTCCTCCGACCATCGCGCCCGCAACTATCTCAACGTCAGCAAGAACAATGTTTATCTCCACGTCAAAGGCTCTTGATGCATACGAGATTAACGGCTCAGAAACATCCGCATGTATATACACAAGTCTGGCCATGAGTTCGCCGGGCTTGAGCTTTACCATAGGAGACTCATCGCGAATCAGTGCCTCTATCTTCGACAAGTTTGACGTTGTGCGGACAAAGTTGCGCGTAACTTGGTGCTTAGGGCTTGAGAATATCTCGAACACGTCTCCGGACTCTATCACTTTACCTGCATCCATGACTGCGGCCTTCTGGCAGATATGTTTGACCACTTCCATTTCGTGGGTGATTACTACGATAGTGATGCCTAATTTCCGGTTAAGGTCTTTGAGTAGCTGCAATATTGCTCCGGTGGTTTGAGGATCTAGCGCGCTGGTTGCCTCATCACAGAGTAATATACCAGGGTCATTGGCGAGGGCTCGTGCGATTGCGACTCGCTGCTTCTGCCCGCCGGAAAGCTCAGAAGGGTAAGCGTTTTCTTTGTCGGGGATGTCGACCAGTTCGAGGAGTGAACGTACTTTTTTGCGAACCTCATCCTTCGTCATGCCGCGCAAGGGATAAGCCACATTCTGGAGTACTGTGCGTGAGGGCATAAGGTTGAACTGCTGAAAGATCATGCCGATTTTTGTGCGGGCCTTATAGAGTTCTCGGGGCTTAAGTTTTGTCATCTCTACGCCGTCGATTTTTACGCTGCCGGAGTCTGGACGCTCAAGCAGATTTATGCACCGTACAAGTGTAGATTTTCCTGCTCCGGAAAAGCCTATAATCCCGAAAATCTCTCCGTCGTTGATTCTGAGTGAGACATCATTAACTGCGTGAATGGTGGTATCTTTACGGTCAGCGTTGAAACTTTTTACTACGTGTTCAAGCTCAATCAATCCTTCTCAAACCTCCTGCAAAAATTTCGCTATATTATAACGTGTTAAAGCAGAATCACTTGCGCATAAACCCTCAGTAAAAAAATCACTGTTATGTGTACAAGCACACCTCAGCCGAAAAACTTCACAGCACCGTGTCCAGCAACACACCACGCCGAAAAACTTCACAGCACCGTGTCCAGCAACACCACACACCGAAAAACTTCACTGTACCGTGTCCAGCAACACCCCACACCGAAAAACTTCACTGTACCGTGTCCAGCAACACCCCACACCGAAAAACTTCACTGTACCGTGTTCAGCAACACACCACACCTGAAAACTTCACTGTACCGTGTCCAGCAACTCCCACACCTGAAAACTTCACTGTACCGTGTCTAGCAACTCCCTCCCGAAAACTCTCACTATATTGTTACCTGCTGAAAATATACTGCATGATTTTATGTTAATATGCTCATCACATACCACATTTCTCAAAAAATTGTAAGAGTACGCTGGCGGATATTCAGGAAAGAAAAAGCATGTTATTATACTGAATTGTAAGGTATCTGACAAGAATTTTTCCCATTAAATTTTACACATTATACCATTTGTTAAGGAGAAGTGTACCATGATTTTAGGTGCAATTGTCGGCGATATTGTAGGCTGCCCGTACGAGTTCAACAACATCAAGACTAAACACTTCCAGCTCTTCACGCGCAACTCCATGTTCACGGACGATACTGTAATGACTCTTGCTGTGGCCTCCGCTCTGCTCAACTGGAAGAAAGGCGAAGCCATCAAGGACAAAGATTTCACTAAGGCCGTAATCGCTGCTATGAAGTCCTTCGGGGAAAAATACCCCAATTCCGGCTACGGCAGAAAGTTCCGCAACTGGCTGTTCAACAGAACCACAAAACCCTACGGAAGTTTCGGCAATGGCTCGGCAATGAGAGTCTCTCCAGTGGCGTGGTACTTTGACGACCTGGAGACTGTCGAACACTTCGCCGCACTCAGCGCACAAGTCACCCACAACCACCCCGAAGGCATCAAGGGCGCACAAGCTACCGCAGCAGCAATCTTCCTCGCTCGCACAGGCAAAAGCAAGTCCGCAATCAGGGGCTACATTGAGGCAAAATACGACTACGACCTCAGCAGAACATCAGACCAGATCCGCGAAGTCTACTCGTTTGACGGAAGTTGTCAGGGTACAGTTCCGGAGGCTATCACGGCATTTCTTGACGCAGAAAAATTCGAGGACGCTCTACGCATCGCAGTATCACTCGGCGGAGATTCTGACACGTTGGCGGCAATCACCTGCTCAATCGCACAAGGAGTGTGGGGAGTCCCTGAAGACATAGACAGGTCTGCGCGTGGGAGGCTTGATGATTTCTTGAGGGCTGAGCTGGAGAAATGGGAGCTGGCAGTTTCCGGCCAAGAGAAAGAGCAAGATACACAAGTACAGGAGAAAGTTCCCAACGGCATCACTGAAATGGTGTTCATCATCGACAGAAGCGGCTCAATGACCGGACAGGAGAGCGACACTATCGGCGGGTTCAACTCCATGATTCAGGAACAGAAGGGCAAAGACGGCGAGGCTTATGTGTCTACGGTGCTGTTTGACAACGAACAGGAGGTACTTCACGACAGGGTAAAGCTCTCGGAGATTCAGCCCATGACGAGCAAAGAGTACTACACGCGCGGGAGTACTGCACTGCTTGACGCTGTGGGAGGGGCTATAGACCACATTGCGAGCATCTACAAGCACTCAAGCCAGCAGGAGATTCCGGAGCATACTATCTTCGCGATCATCACGGACGGCTACGAGAACGCAAGCAATAACTACTCTTACGAGAAAGTGAAGAGCATGATCGAGCATGAGCAGGAAAAATACGGCTGGGAGTTTTTGTTTTTGGGGTCGAATATTGACGCGATAGGTGAGGCCTCGAAGATTGGCATACAGGCGAGCAGAGCAGTAAACTACATGCCTGACTCTCAAGGCACAGAGCGGGTGTATAAGAGTGTAGGAAGAGTGATGTGCTGTGTACGTGCGCCTTCGTTTGTAAAGCTGGATGACAGTTGGCGTGAAGAGATTGATGCGGACTACAACACACGCTCCAGAAAGTCACGTAAGACTCCGAAGAAATAGCATCGTGTGCATAAAAATGGACGGTCTCCGGTAATTCAGAGGCCGCCCGTTACTTTTCTGGTTATGTGTTTCCTGATTAACAGTTATTCTCTGACATCAGCAGGCAAACTCTAGCCGATCTCAGCTATTAACTTCTCCACTGCCTCACGTGCATCATCAGGCAGCCTGTCGATTCCTCCGCGCTCTGTCTCTCTGGACTTGATGAAGTTCAGCCTGTCCTGGAACCTCTTCTTGAGCTGCGTCCTGTATTCCTCATTCTTGAGATCCGCAACGAATCCCGGTACCTCCATCGTCTTGATGCCCGACAGATTCCCGAACGGTACCCACTGCGCTGTACCTTCAACAATGCGCTCAATGACCATAAGAGTGTTTTCTTTGCCCACAGGTTTGCCCATGAAGTTGCCCGTGTTCAGAATGTAGCAATCCACTCCGTCGGAGATAAGCTGCTTGAATCTCTCGTAGTCCATTCCGAGCGGGTAGGTCCTGAACGGGTTAGCATACGGCTCACACACAAGCGCGTCCGGATCAACACCGGGGGCTAAGTTCTCTGCGCTGGTTCTCTTTGTGGCCAGAGTCGCACCAAGCACCGAAGCAAGTGACGGCCCTTCGAGTTTCAGGACAGGAGGCAATGTCGGGTCTCTCATCAGCCAGAAAATCGCGTTGAGGGGTTCACCGATTCTGTCGACTCTGTTCGGAGACCACAGGCGTGATTTTATTGCGCGTCCGTTTCCGTTGCGGATGTCTTCTGTTACGGCGATGAGTTTTCCGTCAGCAGTCCTTACGC
>JAFTBT010000043.1 GCA_017455085.1 Synergistaceae bacterium | reverse complement strand
CGAACACTAACCTGATACAGCAAAATTGCCGGGGCCGTCCCAAAACTCACCAAGTCCGCAAGGCTGTCGAACTCCATCCCGAACTGCGAGCCGCCGCCCAGCATTCGCGCTACCTTGCCGTCAAATCCGTCAAATATCACCGCAAAAAATACCAGCCACGCCGCAGGGATATATCTTCCGTGCAGAACCAGTATCAACGAAAACAGCCCGCAAAGCAGATTCCCGCTCGTTACCATGTTGGGCAGTATGTGCTTGAACTCCAGAGGCTTACGGCCTATCTTGCGCCTTCTCCTCAGGAAAAATCTCATCACTCAATCACTCCTCTATTACTCCTATCAACGACTCTCCGGCCTTCACGTTGTCCCTTAACTTCACGCGTATAGCTGTGTTTTCAGGAAGATATACATCTACGCGAGAGCCGAGCTTTATCATCCCGTAACGCTGTCCGGCTTCAAGAACATCACCGCGCTTCATCCTGCACACGATTCTCCGAGCCACAAGTCCCGCAATCTGCACCATCATCACGCGTCCCCACTGAGTAGAGAGTCCCACGTAGTTACGCTCGTTGATCTCGGCGGCCTTCGGCGCAAACGCAGCTATCTTTTTGCCGGGTACGTACTCGATGTAGTCAATCTGTCCGGTGCAGGGCGAACGGTTCACGTGTACGCTGAATACGTTCATGAAGATTCCGACCTTCTTGGCCTTGCCGGTGAATGCGTGTTCGGATTCGGAGACCTCTACTATTTTTCCGTCAGCAGGCGAGTAAAATTCCCCGTCCTTGTACGCTGCTGAACGTTCAGGATCTCGGAAAAACCATATCACTAAACATAGCAGCAATCCCATAATCACCGCAGGCATCCACGAAATAAACGCAAATGCTCCAGTACACAGAGTCAGAAAAATTATTGTCGGCAGGCCGTCCCTAGCAAGCCTCATTATTCGTCCTCCAGCTCTTCAGCAAATGACAATGTCCCTTCAGGCTCTTCGGGTTCGCTATTGGTCTTGATGATGCTGCAATCCGCTACGGAGTCTCCCTCGTCCAGCCGTACTATGATTGTGCCTACAGAATGCCGCCTCATGGTTACGATTTTGTCCACCGGCATACGGATTAGTCTGCCCTTTGACGATATAACCATCATCTCGTCAGAGTCCTTGATTGCCAAACTGGCCGAAAGTCTTCCGGTTCTCTCGCTAAGTTCCATAATTCTGATACCTCCTGTAGATCTGTGGTGAGGCACGAACTCTCTGAACTCTAAGCGTTTGCCTATGCCGTATTTGCTGATGACTAGAATTTTCTTGCGGTCGTCCACAACGTCGCAGCTGATTACTTTATCGCCGTTCTTCAGGATTATAGCTATAACTCCTCTTGCATTCCTACCCATAGCTCTAAATTCATTCTCACTGACCCGCAGGGCTTGGCCGTGCCTCGTAACAATCAGCAAGTCATCATTTCCGGTCGTCAAGCACACCTGCGCAATCTCGTCGCCTTCCTGAACGGACATAACACGCTTTGCCCTGTTGGTGTACTTGAGATCCTCAAAGGTAAGTCGTTTCGCTAATCCCAGCCTTGTGATGAAAAACGCAAACTTCCACTTAGAGTCGCCGCTGCTGGCTATGTTCACGATTTTTTCTCCGCGGTCAACAGCAAGAGGCAGCAGCTTATACACCGGCTTTCCTTTTCCGGAGCGGGCTTCAGGGATTTCATGACCCTTCACCGACATGATACGGCCAAGGTTCGTGAAGAAGTATAGATCCTTGTGCGTGTTGGTGACGCAGAGCATAGCGACGCTGTCGTCCTCCTGAATGTTCGCGCCTTTTCTGCCCTTGCCGCCCTTGGCCTGCAAGCGGTAAAAGTCCACAGGCTGACGCTTGATTAGTCCGTCCTTCGAGAGCGTAATCACGATGTCTTCTGCCTGAATCAAGTCCTCATCCGTAGTTTCGTCAACTTTGTCAATAATCACGGTGCGCCTCTTGTCGCCGAAACGTGCAGCCAAATCCTGAAGTTCATCGCGTATGACGTTGTCGAGGGTCTTTTTGTCGCCGAGTATCCCCTGATACGTTGATATGTCTCCGAGAATCTTGGCCTGCTCCTCGTCAAGTTTGGAGCGTTCGAGACCCGTGAGCCTCTGCAAACGCATATCTAGTATCGCCTGCGCTTGAGCCTCCGAAAACTCCAGAACTGACTGTAGACTCGCTTTAGCCTCCGCTGCGTTGTTGGTGGAGCGGATAGTCCGGATGACCTGCTCAATGTTCGCAAGAGCCTTCTTGAGTCCCTCGATGATGTGTTCGCGAGCCTGAGCCTGATTCAGCCGGTGTTCAGTCCTGCGCCGGATGACTTCGCGCCTGTAGTTCAGGTATATGCTGAGTAATTGCTTGATGTTCAGGATTTCGGGGTGCTTGTTGACAAGTGCAAGGTTGATGACTCCGAACGTGGTCTGCATGCTGGTGTGCCTGTAGATTTGGCGCATGATCAGCTCCTCGTCAGCGTCACGTGAACACTCAATCACGATTCTGAGGCCGTCTCGGTCTGACTCGTCGCGCATTTCGGTAACGCCCTCAATCACTTTGTCTTGAACGGCCTGCACCATGTTTTCCAGCATGAGAGTCTTGTTGACGGTGTAGGGGATCTCCGTGATGATGATTCTGGTTCTGCCTCTGGAGGTCTCTTCGGTGTGCATTTTGCCCCTGAGAGTGATTTTGCCTCTTCCGGTGGTGTATGCCTCAAGGATTCCGGCCTTCCCCAGAATTTCGCCGCCTGTCGGGAAATCCGGGCCGGGCATGTGTTTCAGGATGTCGCGGAGTTCGGCGTTTTCGGGTTCTATGTCGTTGTCGATGAGCCAGCACAGCAAATCCGCAACTTCACCCAGATTATGGGGCGGCATGTTCGTAGCCATTCCGACAGCGATTCCGGTTGAGCCGTTCACGAGCAGATTCGGCAGGATGGACGGCAGAGTCAGAGGTTCTTTGAGTGATTCATCGAAGTTCTGCCCCCAGTCTACAGTGTCTTCCTCAAGGTTCGAGAGCATAAGCTCGCCGAGCCAGCTGAGTCGGGCTTCCGT
>JAFTBT010000042.1 GCA_017455085.1 Synergistaceae bacterium | reverse complement strand
CCCTGAAGCACTACATGAACACGACGTGGGTAGCGCGTCCGATCATGGAGGATCTGCCGTCATTGCAGGCACTGTTTGGGGAATTCTACGAGGAAGGTATGGACGAGGAATAGTAGTATTCGCGTTCAGGCAGTAGATTTTGATTTTTGGCAGGCCTCGCAGAAATGTGAGGTCTGTTTTTTGTGCAGAAATATGTGATTCTTGTGGAGGCAATGTGTGAGCAATATGGGGGAATGTTAAAAGCAGAAGGTTTATGCTAAAATACTGCCTGTAGGAAAGTAGTACTTCGCACGGCCAGTGGTTAGTTGGTCATCTTCTGCTTATGTGTATTATAGCATAGTGAAGGGAGTTAAAAGCGGTCGTGCGTATATATTTTTGCTGAAAAGATTTCTGAAGGAGTGTATGATTTATGTTCATGACTAAGAAATGTCTATATTTGCCTACATTAGCGGTTATGCTTATGGTGTTTGTGTCGTTTGGGTGCGGAGGAGGCGGAGGCAGCGGAGGAGGAAGCGGAAATACTTCGCAAAGTGATAATCTTCCGGGATGGGACACACCTCCTAACCCTGTAGCGGATAACCAGAATAACAACAACTATAACGGTAATAACGGCAGCACTAACCAGAACCAGAATCAGAATCAAAATCAAAATCCAGATACACCAACAAATCCGGACACTAATAACCAGAATCAGGACTCTAACAACGGAAGTGATTCCCCTGTAAATATCAGCGGAACGTGGGAGATTGTCTCAGGGCATGGAGTTACGACAACAACCATCTCAGGACGTACCACAACAAGCCGCTATACATATGTTCCCGGAAGAATCGGCAAAATCGGTGTAGAAGTCTCTAGAAATACTTGGGGAGGAACTTACGAAGGGGCATATTGCGTTACGCTCTCAGGTAATGACTTGATTGTAGAAAGCACTCACGCGGGAACTGGTGATGTAATGCTTGACTGCGTTAATGCTGACAATCCCAATCAGCCGGCACAGTCTATGATATTTTCAGGAGGACTCGCGTATGACTATATAGGCAATGCAACATATCAGGAGACAGGCGAAAGTTTTGCTAAGTACACAGGAAATACTCAGCGTGTTATGGATTATGAATATACTCTGACGCTTGAAGACTCTTCGACTCTCAGATGGACATACTGGAGCAAAATGGACATGAGCGGAGTAATATCTGAAACACAGAATGAAATAGTCCTTAAGAAAGCACAATAAGAATAAAACTTTACAATTCACAGGGCGGGTGCTAAACTCCAACATATATTATCCACAGTTATCGTTTAAGGAGAGATTAACAAATTGGCAACTAGAAGAGAACCTAGATTCAAACTCTGCCGCCATCTGGGGGTAAATGTTTGCGGACACCCTAAGGCTCTAAAACGTTCAGACATCAAGAAAAATGCCGCAGCCAGTGCCGCACGTACAGGCCAGAAAGTTTCTCAGTATGCCCTCCAGCTCATGGAGAAACAGAAAATCAAAGCATACTACGGAATCTTTGAGCGTCAGTTCGCCCGCTATTTCGACCTCGCTAAGAAAAGCAACGACACCACTGGTACAGCCCTGCTCCGTGCACTTGAGTGCAGACTCGACAATCTCGTCTACAGGATCGGTTTCGCCCGCTCAATCAGGCAGGCTCGTCAGCTCGTCTCTCATGGGCATATTCTGGTGAACGGCAGCAAGGTCGATATTCCTTCGTTCGGCGTAAAAGTCAATGACACCATCAGCCTCAAGGAAAAAACTCGCACAAATCCTTTAGTAGAGACGAATTTCAACGGCTTTGTGTCGTTCAATGTCCCCTATGTCGAAAAGGACAAAGAGCATTTTTCCGCAAAGCTCATCCGCGAACCCATGCGCGAAGAATTACCCATCGAGGTGAACGAAATTCTGGCAGTCGAGTTGTACTCAAAGTAGCACATACTAACAACACAACTTAGCTCTTATCGAGAGAGGTGGAGGGACCGACCCTGTGAAGCCCGGCAACTTGTTCAAATCAGGTGCCAATATCGGCAGCGTAGTAATAGCTGGATGATGAGAGAGAGATTACAGCAATTCATGATGCACTCTCTGGAATCATTCAGGGAGTGTATTTTTTTGTGTATATTCACGAAAACAGGAGGAATTTTATTCATGTCAGACAACTTCATTTTTTCGTCAGAGTCCGTTACCGAAGGACACCCCGATAAAGTCGCAGACCAGATCTCGGATTCTGTGCTTGACGCTCTGCTTGAGCAGGACCCCATGAGCCGAGTAGCCTGTGAAGTCCTCGTGTCTACAGGTTTTGCAGTCATCGCAGGAGAAATCACCACCAAAGCCGTGGTCGACATCCAGAAAATCGCCCGCGAGACCATCAACGGCATCGGCTACACCAGTGCAGACTATGGCTTCGACGGGAACTCTTGCGCGGTGTTCACAGCACTTGACGAACAGTCAGGAGACATTGCTCAGGGTGTAGATGATGCTATCGAGGTCAGAGGTAGCAACTTGGCCGACAGCGACATCGCAAAAATCGGTGCAGGCGATCAGGGAATGATGTTCGGTTACGCCACGAACGAGACCAAAGAATTTATGCCCATGCCCATAGCGTTATCACATGCTCTCTCAAGGCAGCTCGCCAAGCTCCGCAAGGATGGGACTCTCTCGTATTTGAGGCCTGACGGGAAAACTCAGGTATCTCTGCGCTACGAAAACAGGAAAGCCGTACACGCAGACACTATCGTTGTGTCGACACAGCACGACCCTTCTGTGAGCCTTGAGCAGATTCGCGAGGACATGATTGCGCACGTGATCAAGCCCGTAATTCCGGTGGAGCTTATTGACGGGAAGACGAGAATTTTCGTGAACCCCACAGGCAGATTCGTGAAGGGAGGCCCCGCGGCTGACTCCGGACTCACCGGACGGAAAATCATCGTTGACACTTATGGCGGATGGGTGCCACATGGCGGCGGAGCTTTCTCCGGAAAAGACCCCACGAAAGTTGACAGGTCAGGCGCGTACATGACCCGCTATGCTGCAAAGAATATAGTTGCGGCTGGGCTGGCTGATGAGTGCCAGATTCAGGTTGCGTATGCTATCGGAGTTGCTGAACCCGTCTCCCTGAACGTGAACACCTTCGGGACTGCAAAGGTCAGCGAGGAGAAGATAGCTCAGGTTTTGCGTGAGTGCTTCGACTTCAGGCCGGCAGCAATTATCCGGGACTTGGAGCTTCGTAAACCGCAGTATAAGGCTCTTGCAGCGTATGGGCATATGGGAAGAATCGACTTGCCTGTTTTGCCGGGATGGGAGAAGACCGACAGAGTAGAGGCATTACGTAGAGCAGCAGGCATTTAGCGATAAAGCAACACACTAATATTGAGGGGAGATGTAGCTATGGAACTAACAAGAAGGGATTTCCTGAAGGTAGGTGCAGCAGGTTTAGCAGCAGCAAGCGTTATCGGGAGCGTCCCGGCGTTCGCAGCAGAGTCCGCACCGGCTTTTGAGGGCAAGAAGAAATTCGCAGGCATAGGGAGCTGCCGTGAAGTTACGGATGATATCGTGTATGTCGGAGTGAGCGACAGACGCATTCAGCTCTTTGAGAACGTGTACCCGATTCCGCGAGGCGTGGCCTATAACTCGTACGTGATTCTCGACACAAAAACTGTACTCGTCGACACAGTAGACCGTTCCGTCACTGGGCAGTTCTTCGAGAATCTCACGGCAGTACTTGACGGCAGGGATCTGGACTACCTCATCGTGAATCACATGGAGCCAGACCACAGCTCGGCGATCTCCGAAGTCTTGGTGCGCTACCCGAATGCCAAAGTCGTATGCACAAAGGCAGCAGCTACTATACTGAACCAGTTTTTTGCGTGCGACATTTCCGGGCGTTCGATTCTTGTCGGTGAAGGCGATACCCTCAAGACCGGCAAGCATACTTTTACGTTCGTGACTGCTCCGATGGTACATTGGCCGGAAGTTATGGTGACGTATGATGACGTTTCTGGAGCATTGTTCTCTGCGGATGCGTTCGGGAGCTTTGGTGCGCTGAATGGGAATCTGTTCGCGGACGAGGTGGATTTTCCGAATGACTGGCTGCCTGACGCAAGAAGATACTACTGCAACATTGTCGGGAAGTATGGCCCTCAGGTGCAGGCTGTCCTGAAGAAAGCAGCTAGCGTGAACATCAAGATGCTCTGCCCGACGCATGGGCCTGTGTGGCGCAAAGATCTGGGCTGGATTCTGGACAAGTATAACCTGTGGAGCAGCTATACACCCGAAGAAAAGGCCGTTATGGTGGTGTACGGGTCTGTGTACGGCGGGACGGAGAGTGCGGCGAATGCTGTTGCGGCGAGAATCTCACAGAGCGGGATTGCTGACGTAGCTGTGTATGATGTCTCGAAGACTCACGTGAGCGAGCTTATTGCTGAGGCGTTCCGGTGCAGTCATATAGTGTTAGCGTCAATCACCTACAACATGGGGATATTCACGCCGATGAAGAATTTTCTGCTTGACCTGGAAGCGCATAACCTGCAGAACAGATTCTTTGCGTTTATCGAGAACGGGAGCTGGTCGCCTATGTCCGGAAAGCTCATGAAGAATATTGTGCAGGGGTTGCAGAGCTGCAGCTTTGTGGGGAAAACAGTAACGATTATGTCGTCCCCGTCAGCGAAAGATTCTGCGGCACTGGAGGAACTTGCTGGAGCGGTGGCGGCGTCTGTGCAGGGGAAAGCAGCGGTCACGGCGAAGGCAGAGCCTCCAGCACCGAAGAAGTGGGTGTGTACGGTGTGCGGGTATGTGTACGAGGGCGAGAAGGTGCCAGAGGACTACAAGTGCCCGATATGCGGCGTAGGAGCGAACCTGTTCAAGCAGGCGTAGAGTGTCAGGAAAATAGCAGCTATTGACGAAGAGTAAGCCCTCCTGCGAAAACGGGAGGGGATTTTGTTGTCAGACGTATCTGTATCAGCGAAAACATGCATCGTTTCATGGTATAATCTCAGCGTAAGTTATCACTCTTCACATTTCTCAAACAACATTCATAACACACAGGCAAATACTGCTTTGTAAAATGGGTTGACATAATTCTGTAAAGTACTCATCAACTTTTACGTATATACTCACACACAAAATTTACTGATTCTAGCAAACACATCACCGTTTCTCTCACACACATCAGCGTTTCTCGTAAACACATCACCGTTTCTAGCAAATACATCACAGCTTATCTCACACACATCATTCTTTCATCAGCAGCAAGTGTATAATTATTACTATCCATTATTCTATTTCATACAGGAGGGCTTTTCTCATGAAGAAACTTTTATGTACACTACTGCTCCTCAGTCTGGCATCATGTGCTTGTGCATCAGACTACGTTATCCGGATCTACTCCAACTCCAACTCTTCCGAAAGAGTCACATGGCTCAAGAATGCCGCAAAAGCTCAGGGCTTCACCATCAACATGGACGACTCCACCGTCTACAAAGGCGACACCAGCGCAATACAGCTCGCTAACGAAAACAAAGACGGTGATGTGATTTTCGGCCTGAACGAAGTCCGCTGGTCTCAGCTCGTCAATGGCGGCTACGAGAATATTCGTGTGCTGGACTGGACCCCCTCATGGGCTGACAAAGTCGGTGAGTACAAGTATCCCGGAAAAGCATACGGCCTCGTGATTCAGAACATACTCATGCTCTACAGGAAGGACTCTCTCGGCACTAACGGCAAAGAGCTACACTTCAAGCACTGGGCAGATCTCGTAAACTCAGGCTACAAATGGTACAGGCAGGGCAGAGTCGGCGGCACTACCAACATGAACATCAACAACGCCATGCTCTACGCCTTCACCGATCCCAAATCACCAGCAGGCGGAATTTCTGTAGAGGGCTGGAAAACTCTCTGGAAGTACTGCGCAGATGGACTCTACACCGGAGACTCATACGGCTTTGACCCGCTCAACAGGGGAGACGTTCAGGTCAGCACGTTCTACTCGTCGTCACTGTACGGGAATATTGACGCAGCTGCACAGTCCTCAAAGACTCCATTAACCGGAACTATAGAGCCGGAAAACTGGGCACTCGTAGACATCGACGACGGCACTTACTACATCGCGGAGTATATCGGCATACTCTACAACGAGAAACGTTCAGCCGCAGACACCGAACACGTCAGGAAGTTCGCCGAATGGTTCGGAAGTGCTGAAGTCCAGCGCGAATGGAGCGAAGAGTTCGACTCTTACCCGTGCAACTCTGACGCAGTGGACTCTGTTCCGCCGATCTACGCCATCAAGAACTGCTCACTCACGAAAGTTCCCGGCACTGACATGACGTATGCCGAGTATGTCGGGGCGCACTCATCACAGTGGACTAACATCATGACCAATCTGGGCTTCTACTGGGCTGACAACGCGAACGCTCCCGCAGAACCTGACTGGGACAATCTCGACTGGGCGACTCTGACTCAGAAAGCAGTGAAGTAATGCCAGAGACATACAGTGACATTTGCAGGGGACGGAAGCCGGTGCTTGACTTGCTGGCCAAGTCCCCATTTCGTTGTGCGAAGCTGCTCATTGCCAATAACGTACGGCCTCCGTTTCTGGATGAGGTGATTGACGCGGCGAAAAGTGCAGGAGTAATTTTTCAGGTTGTGGCTCCTGAGGCACTGGATAAACTTTCTGGCGGTGAGAAGCATCAAGGTGTGATATGCCGTCTGACTCAGGCCAAGACTCTCGGGCTTGAGGAGTTTTTGCGAGGCCTTGATGGAGAGAAATCTGCGCTGGTGGTAGTGCTGGATCACATCGAAGACCCTCACAATCTCGGCGCAATCATCAGATCCGCGGAGGCAGGCGGAGCATCGGGAGTCATCACTGCCAAAAGACGCTCGGCCATCCCGAACGATACAGTCATCAAGACCAGTGCGGGGGCATCGTTGAGAGTTCCGGTGATTCAGGTAGCGAACATCACACGAACGCTTGAGGCACTGAAGGCAGCGAATTTCTGGACTGTGGGGCTTGACGCAGGAGCAGACTCATCGATCTGGAGTGAGGCACTTCCGGAAAGGACTGCACTAGTTGTGGGAGCTGAGGGGTTTGGAATCTCGCGGCTGGTGGGAGAGACGTGCGACATGCTGAAGAAAATTCCCATCAAGCAGGAGGGAGTGAGTTCACTGAATGCGAGTGTAGCTGCGGCTTTGGGGATATTTGAGTGGTCTAGAACACATTCATCACAAAGACCGAAAACTTCACACTGAATGCTAGTGTATCGGCTTTGGGGATATTCTAGTGGTCGAACATTCATCACAAAGACCGAAAACTTCACACTGAATGCTAGTGTGTCGGCTTTGGGGATATTCTAGTGGTCAAGAGTTCACAGTGTATAATTCACACAACAGTAAAGATTTCACACAAACAGGAGGAATAATTTTGTCAGAAGTAAGAGTCAGATTCGCCCCGAGTCCCACGGGAGCATTGCACATTGGCGGAGGGCATACAGCCCTGTTCAACTGGCTATGGGCGCGGCATAACAACGGTAAGTTCATTTTGCGGATAGAGGACACGGATTTAGTGAGGTCAACGAAAGAGTACGAGCAGACGATCATGTCGGGAATGGTGTGGCTTGGCCTAGACTGGGATGAAGGCCCGGATATCGGGGGGAGTATGGCCCATACAGGCAGTCAGAGAGACTCGACATATATCGTGATTACGCGGAGCAGCTTGTTCGTGACGGTAAGGCATATCGTGACGGAGAAGCAATAATTTTCCGTGTAGAACCCGGGCAGGATATTTCGTTCACTGATATTGTGTACGGACAGATTGACGTGATGAGCGACGGCCTGCGTGAGAAAGACAGCGACAAGCTCAAGGATATAGTGATCATCAAGAGCGACGGAATGCCGACGTATAACTATGCTGTAGTGATAGACGACCACCTGATGCATATATCGCACGTGATTCGCGGAGAAGACCATATCTCGAACACACCCAAGCAAATTTTGCTGTACAGGGCTTTAGGCTGGGAAGTGCCGGAGTTTGCGCACTTGCCTATGATTCTTGGCCGGGACAAGAAGAAACTCAGCAAGCGACACGGAGCTACGAGCATATACGAGTATCGCGACATGGGGTACATGCCGGACTCGATGTTCAACTTTTTGGCACTGTTAGGGTGGTCTGCTGGGGATGATCGGGAAATTTTCACGAGGTCTGAAGCTGCAGAATGGTTTGAGCTTTCGCGGGTGACTCGTAAGGCGGCGGTGTTCGACTTCGACAAACTCAACCACATAAATCAGGAACACTTGAAGCGTCTAGACCCGAGTGTGAGACTTGGGATGATTCGGCCTTTCTGGGTGGAGGCTGGATTGCCAGTTGACGAAGTGGAGGCCAAGCGCGGAGTGAAGTATCTGGAGGACGCATTGACCCTTATGGAGGGACGAGGACGGACAGCGAAAGAGATGGCGGAGTTCTCGGACTATTTTGTGTCGTTTGAGCCTGTGAAGGGTCGGTGGAAGGCTGAAGGGCTGGATGTGGAGAAGCTGAAGGAATTTTTTGGAGCGGTGTTTGCTGTTGAGTGGAAGGCCGATAAGATGGAGGAAGCAGCTCGTGCGTGGATAGGAGAGCATGAGGGAGCAAAGATGAAGGACTATGCTATGCCGCTGAGGTATGCGTTGACGGGAATGAAGGTGAGTCCTGGAATATTTGAGGTAGCTGAACACTTGGGGCGTGAGGAGTGTGAAGCGAGACTGAAGTATTACGGAATGATGTAGCTGTAGAAAAGTTTCCCTCTTCTGTGGATTCAGGAGGGGGATTATTGATGTTACCTGAACAGATCGGAGTGAGTACCTGCCCTAACAAATACAATTGCCTCGTCGCCGTTCTTGGCTCTTATCTCGTAGACTAGCAGCAAATCTCCTTTAACATGACATTCACGGTACTTCTTAAGTTGTCCGCTCAAGCTATGGATCTTTCCACTCAGGAGGAAGAGAGCCATCATTAGCGATAAGCAACAGCATTGCTTCCTTCAGGCGATGCATGTCGAGTTTGCCGGAACGTTCCAGACGCTCCCAGTCCTTAATAAATTCATCTGACTATGTGCAGTCTCGTACACGTTTGGCGCGCTTATCTGCTGAAGTTCTTTTCTTGTCGGGCAATCTCTATTCCTCCTCCTTCATTCTTTCCCAAGCGTCCAGAATCTTATCTGCCTGTGCCATTGCACGCAACGTTGTCTCTTTGGGTATTTCTTCGATTTCGTCATAGCGTACTGTTTCCATGATTATCACCTCGTGAGTATTATATTACTCTGAAATTATCTACACAATTCACCGTATTCGCCTATCACTACAAAATACTATGCTATTCACGGGGTTCACTCATCGCTGCAAAATTACCATGCTATTCACGGGGTTCACTCATCGCTGCAAAATTACCATGCTATTCACGGGGTTCACTCATCACTGCAAAATTACCATGCTATTCACGGGGTTCACTCATCACTGCAAAATCTCAACGCTATTCATGGGGTTCACTCATCGCTACAAAATACCATGCTATTCACAGGGTTCACTCATAGCTGCAAAATCTCAACGCTATGCACGCTATTCACCCATCACTGTAAATCTACACGCTATTCATACCAATCATCACACCACTCTTTATAGCATTCAATTATTAACAACATCTATTAACAACATCATATTCATAATATTCACAGCTACATGTTCACCGCGCTCACAACTACTATTTAACCCGCCCACCCGCCCCCATATATAAAAAAGGCCTCCCTCATCAGGAAGCCCATCTCACACTATCTCACTCTCTACACAAACTCGAATGTCAACGCCCCATTCTTCAGCCCCACACTAACGCTGCTCTTCTCATGCACTCCTCCCGAAATCATCGCACGCGCCAATCTCGTCTCCACATTCTGCGTGATATACCTCTTCAGCGGCCTAGCCCCATACACAGGATCATACCCCGCCTCCGCTATATACCCCACAGCCTCGTCAGAAAACTCCAGCTCTATCTGCCTGTCCTCCAGCCTCCTGCTCAGCCTCGCCAGCAGAATCTTCACTATCGCTTTCACTTCTTCCAGACTCAGCGGCTTGAAGAACACTATATCGTCCACCCTGTTCAGAAATTCCGGCTTGAAGTGTTCACGCAACTGTTGCATAACATCTTCCTTCGCAGACACAGAAATCACTCCGCCTATGTTCCCCTCAAGCAAACTCTGCGACCCGATATTGCTCGTCATGATGATCACAGTGTTCTTGAAGTCCACAACATGCCCCTGCGAGTCCGTTATCCTTCCGTCATCCAGCACCTGCAACAAAATGTTAAACACATCCGGATGCGCCTTCTCTATCTCGTCAAACAGTATCACGCTATACGGCCTACGTCTCACTGCTTCGGTGAGCTGCCCGCCCTCGTCATACCCCACATACCCGGGAGGTGCTCCCACAAGTCTCGACACAGAATGCTTCTCCATGTACTCGCTCATGTCTATACGAGTCATGTTCTCCTCCGTGTCGAAAAGTGCCTCAGCAAGAGTCTTGGCCAGCTCCGTTTTTCCCACACCTGTAGGCCCGAGAAAGATGAATGACCCTATAGGCTTGCTGGGATCCTTTATGCCGCTCCTCGCACGCAAAACTGCATCCGCAACAAGCTGCACAGCCTCATCCTGCCCGACTACACGCCTATGCAGAATCTCGTCCAGCTTCAGGAGTTTTTCGCGTTCACCCTCCAGCAAACGAGTCACAGGTATTCCCGTCCACTTGCTCACTATGCCGGCGATCTCGTCCTCCGTAACTTCCTCACGCAGCAATTTCTTCTCATCGAGTCCCTCCAGAGTCTCCTGCTTGATCTTTTCGCGGGCTGCTAACACAGTCTCAAGGTCTCGCAGTTTCCCGTACCTGAGTTCTGCCGCACGGTTCAGGTCATACGCTCGTTCAGCCTTCTCGATTTCCGCCTTCACGTCCTCGATCTGACTCCGAAGGTCTCTGATTCCCGCAATGGCTTTCTTCTCTGTCTCATACTGTGCTCTGAGGGTATCCGCCTCATTTCTGGCTTCAGCTAGCTCTTTCTGGAGAGCCTTCAAGCGTTCCTTGCTAGCGTCATCCTCCTCATGCTTTAGTGCAGTCTCCTCAATCTCCAGCTGCATAACTTTTCGTGAGGCCGCATCCAGTTCCGAAGGCTGGGAGTCTATCTCTGTCCTAATCATCGCACACGCTTCATCCACGAGGTCAATTGCTTTGTCGGGCAGGAATCTATTCGTGATGTACCTGTTCGACAACACCGCCGCAGACACTAATGCGTTATCCCTGATCACTACGCCATGATGCACCTGCAATTTTTCGCGTATACCCCTAAGAATCGAAATAGTATCCTCAACGCTGGGCTGTTCCACGTCAACGGGCTGGAACCGGCGTGCAAGTGCAGCGTCCTTCTCGATGTACTTCCTGTATTCGTCAACAGTAGTAGCTCCTATGCAGTGAAGTTCCCCGCGCGCCAACATGGGCTTGAGCATATTTCCGGCATCTACTGCGCCTTCTGCTGCGCCTGCCCCCACGATCGTATGCAGTTCGTCAATGAAGAGTATGATTCTTCCGTCGCTGTTCTTGATCTCGTTGAGTACGGCCTTGAGTCTCTCCTCGAACTCTCCGCGAAACTTTGCCCCTGCAATCAATGACCCCATATCCAGTGCGAACACTGTTCTGTCCTTGAGGCCTTCGGGGACATCTCCGCGCACTATTCTCTGAGCGAGTCCCTCAACAATAGCAGTCTTCCCGACTCCAGGATCGCCTATGAGTACGGGGTTGTTCTTGGTCTTGCGAGAAAGTATGCGTATGACTCTGCGGATTTCTTCGTCTCTGCCGATGACGGGGTCAAGTTTTCCGGACTTGGCCGCCTCCACGAGATCACGCCCGTATTTTTCGAGAGCCTCATACGTAGCTTCGGGGTCTGCACTCTGGACTCTCTGGGAGCCTCTGACTTCGTTTAGGGTCTGCAAAAATTTCTCCTCAGTGATCCCGAAACGTGCGAAGATTCTCCCGCAAGGTGTGTTGCTGCCCTCGTCAAGCATTGCCAGAAAAATATGCTCCACAGAAATGTATTCGTCCTTGAGGGTTTTAGCGCGGTCTGTGGCGCGAGTTAGGACTCTCACGAGACGGTTCGAGATTGCGATTTTGCCCTGTTCGACTCCGCTGCCAGTGACTCTGGGAATCTTTGCGAGTTCTTCGTCGACTGCGCGGCCTAATGCTGGGACGTCAACGCTCATTTTCCGCAAAAGCTGGACTATGAGGCCTTCGGAGTCCTTCAGGAATGCGGAGAGTACATGTTCTGTGTCGACACCCTGATGGTTATATTCGCTGGCTATAGCTTGAGCTTGAGCTAATGCTTCCTGACTCTTGCGAGTGAATTTATTCATGTCCATATACATCACACTCACTTAACATAATTTGACTAATATATAGCCGGAGATTCTAAGAGGATAACAAAATTTTTCCATACGTAATTTTTCGGAAACAGTATGATTATGGTGCAGATGTATTCACAAAACATGATGAGCATGACAGGTTTTCGCCGCAGGTAATTTTTCGTGTACAGCCTCCCGAGACCTGAGCATTCACAAAACTCCGAACTTCACACAACACCTACAAAGCTACCTACTAGCCATTTGTACATCACAGTATAATTACAAGTCACCAGCATTTTCATAATGGAGGAATATCTTTACAGCATGGCCAAGAGCATCAAAGCAAACTACCTATACGGCGCAGCATACAATATCCTTGCACTTCTGACACCATTCATCACTACTCCATACCTGTCCAGAGTCCTAAAAGCAGACGGCATCGGCACAGTCAGCTTCGTAAGTTCATCAGCTCAGTACTTCATGATGTTCGCATACATAGGCATATTCTCTTACGGCCATAGAGAAATATCTTACCTTCGCGATGACAGAGCTGCCAGAAGCAGAGTATTCTGGAACCTCAAAGCCCTATCCCTGCTCAACGTATCAATCTGTTTTACGGCCTATCTTGTAGTCACACGTATGTATGCCGGAGAAAAATTCATACTCTTCGTCATATACGGGATGAATATGCCCAATATAGTGCTTGATGTCGGATGGCTGTTTATCGGCATGGAGGAGTTCAAGCTGCTCGCCGTCAGAAACACTGCAATCCGTATCCTGAACATAGCACTCGTATTCATGTTCGTGAAGACTCAGGCAGATATTCCCGTGTATATGCTGATTAACGTGGCATTCATGCTCGCCGCAAATATAGTACTCTTTCCCCGTTTGCCGGAATACATAGACCCTCCCAAACTGAAGGAGCTCAGGCCGTTTCAGGGCATAAAAACTATTCTGGTTCTGTTCATCCCGAATATAGCCGTTGAGGTGTATACGGTGCTTGACAAAACTATGCTGGGATTTTTCACTCCGACACTGTTCGAAAATGGTTACTATGAGTCCGCACTGAAAATCTCAAGGATTGCCATGACAGTTATACTCTCAATGTCCGGCGTAATGGCCTCCAGAATAAGCTACCTGTTCGGGAAAAACGACACTAACTCGATTCGTCAATACATGTACATGAGCTACAGGTTCGTGTGGTTCTTGGGTATACCTTTGTGTCTAGGGCTGATAGGCATATCGGACAACTTTGTGCCGTGGTTTCTCGGAGACGGCTACATGAAGGTTGCGGAGCTTCTGAAGATCACGGGGTTTCTAGTGCTTGCTATAGGCATCAACAGCACCACCGGGACTCAGTATCTTGTACCTACGAAGCGGCAGAATCTCTACACTCTGACTCTGACGATCGGAGCGACGGTGAATTTCTGCATGAACTTGGTGCTTATCCCGTTATCCGGCTCATACGGAGCATCATTTGCGTCATTGATTGCGGAGAGTGTTATAGCAGTGAGCCAGCTGTATATTATTCGAGGTGAGCTTGATATCCGGAAGATAGCTGCATCTAGCATGAAGTATATTCTTGCTGGAATAGTCATGCTGTCGGTGCTGGTATTGATGGGCAAAAAACTAACACCCTCAGCAGCCAGTACGTTCACTATGATTCTGTCTGGGGCGTTAGTATATTTCGGAGTGCTTATGCTTATGCGGGATGAGTTCTTCACAGAGAATGCATACAAAGCTGTGGAGTACCTGAAGCTGAAGATTCACCGTTAGGGCAGTTTATCGTAATCCTCCTGAGAGACGGGCTCGCACCATTCTGTAGCTGCTTTTTCACCTGCGACTTCGACGGCCAAGTGCTGGAACCACGAGTCTTTAGCTGCGCCGTGCCAGTGTTTGACGTTTGGTGGGATATTCACGACATCTCCGGGCTTGAGGGAGCGAGCTGGGTGTCCCCATTCCTGATACCAGCCTTTTCCGGCAGTAACGATGAGTATTTGTCCGCCGGCGTGATCTGCGTGGTGGATGTGCCAATGATTCCGGCAAGCGGGCTCGAAGGTTACGGTGAAGATTGGGACTTGTTCGGTTGAGAGCGGAGAGAGATAGCTAGTGCCGTCGAAGTACTGAGCGTATGCGTCATTAGGACTGCCGATTTTGAAAGCACTTATTTCCTGCATAAAGTATATAACCTCCTATAAAAAGTGTGTTAAGGGTTGTACATAAAACACTCCGTGAAGAATCGCAAACCCTGCACAAAACATTAACCCTTGCTAAAATTTGCGTGAACATTATAGAGCATTAGACTCAGCGTCAAGCATCAGGAATCAGGAGGAAAAATTTTGAGTCATCATGAACTCGACATGACCAGAGGGAAAATCTGGCCTGTATTATTAGCATTTACTTGGCCGCTCCTTCTTGAGAATACACTTCAGTTACTGTACAACACCGCAGACAGCATAGTAGTCGGCCAGTACGTCGGAATGTCAGCCCTAGCCGCAGTCAGTGCCACGACTCACATTGTGGGAATGCTCGTGCGCTTCTTCAACGGCACAGCCACCGGAGCCGGAGTAGTGATCAGCCGCTCGTTCGGAGCAGGAGACAGGGAAAAACTTCGCTCTGCCGTCAGCACGACTATAGTCCTGACGTTCTGTGGATGCGTTGCCTTGACGATTCTGGGAGTGAGTATGTCGGGATGGCTTTTGCGTGTGATCTCGACACCTGATGACGTTTTTGCTGAGGCGGATATATACCTGAAAATCTACTTTGGGGGAATTTCCGGACTATTATTCTACAACGTCGGAGGGGCAATATTGCGTGCTATGGGCGACACAAAAAGGCCGCTGGTGTTCCTGATATTTTGCAGCATTCTCAATATCGGGCTTGATTTGGTGTTCGTGAAAGTATTCGGCTGGGGGATATCAGGTGTAGCGATTGCAACTGTGATAGCTCAGGCGTTGAGTGCAGTGCTGGTGATGAGGGCAGTAGCAGTTTCTACGGGAGCATTCGGAAATTTACGGATGATTGGCCCTCTTGCTGGGGATATTCTGCGTATAGGCCTTCCGTTCGGGATTCAGATGGCTGTTGTAGCATTCTCGAATGTTTTCGTGCAGGGGTATATCAACGTGTTCGGGACTGCGTGTATAGCGGGCTGGGGAGTGTATGTGAAGCTGGATCAGTACATGATGCTGCCGATTCAGAGCATGGGGCAGGCAGTGACGGTATTTGCTGGGCAGAACTTGGGCGCGGGGGATAATGACCGTGCGAAGGCAGGGACATGGTCGGCTTTGTGGATGATGCTGGGGATTTCTGGGTGTGTAGCTGGGACGCTGTACGTGTATGCGCATGAGCTGGCTGGGCTGTTTAGTCCGGACGGTGCGGTGATAGAGTACGGAGGAATGTTCATCAGGATGTGTACGCCGATAGCTACGGTGACGTGTTTCAACCAGATATTGGCGGGGTATTTGCGTGGGGATGGGGAGTCTCGTGTGCCGATGGTGATAACGTTGTGTACGCATGTGTTTTTCCGGCAGATATACTTGTACGTGATGACGAGGATGATTCCTGAAAATGTGTATGTGGTGGGATTTGGGTATCCAGCGGGATGGATATTGTGTGCGGTGATCATGACGGGGTATTATTTTGTTCACCAGAGACGTAGACGCGTAAAATCCATATAGTGAATATTGCGACATACTATTTTGTTCCCCAACGGAGACGCATACAGCATGATGTAGTGACATGACTGGACATTTCCCAGAATATACGCATAATATTTTGTTCCACAGAAACGGAGAGAATACAGGCTGTGAAATATTTGCACCTAGTTCAGTAAGCTGGAGAGCAGTAATCCGGATCGTCTGGGTTTGCGTAGAAAATTCCGGAGTATAGCGTCCAGAATATGAGTGTTCATGTCGTCAATGTATGAGGCTGCTGCGGAGTAATCATTTCCTGCAACGACAAGCGAACCGTTATCACTGTATACTCTGAGCGGTTATGCCCACGTGAAAAATTTCGTGTCTGAAGTAAACCAGCCCGATTTTGTCAGGTATAAGCCTTTATCGGTTAATCGTATATTTCCGATTGATAGAGTCTCTCCGTCACGCATATCCTTTAGCTGTGTAAGTATTCTTGTTGATAATCGTCCTGCTAAAGCCCTCCAAAGATGTTCCGTGATTTCCATGTACTTTTTCTCGTTTGGTGTCAGATAAATTTTGTGATAAGACGCTGCAATCTCTATCTTGTAATCTGTACCTGTATGCAAACCGTTGACATACTGCCTGATTCCTCCCCACCGTACACCTGATACTTCATCAAGCGGAGTAACTCTCCTCTTCCACGAGATGCCTTCAGCAGAAATTGTCAGCTTGTCCTTGAAGATTACCCCTAATTCAGTTTCATAGTATATGATCTTCTCCCAAGCCTCACGCTCTCTCTTCGCCTTCTGCTGCCCTCAAGAGAACGCAGAGCTTTCACATCCCCATCTATTACCCTCAACAGTTCAGCCGATACATCAGCAAGCTCACCCCTGACAGCCAGAATCAGCCTCAATGCGTCACCAGTCCTGCCGTGTTCATTGTGGAGGGCTATAGCTTTTTCACGCACAGCGTTAAAGATTTCCAATCCCTGCCTGTGAATATTCGTGTCCTCAGTTCCGGCACTGTTATAGACTTTCACCAGAGGCTCGGCCAGCCTTCGCCATTCCTTGAGGTGTTCGGACAACTCCGCAAAAACCTTCTCCGGAACATAATCACCTATACTTGTGACAGAATCGAGTATCATCCTGATCTGCTCCTCAAGCTGCGGCAAAATACGAAGCTCATAACCGGCCATAATGTCATCAAGCATAAGCGACCCATGATAATCACCATCATCATCAGCGTAACTATCCGCAAGCTCCTCCAACAGCTCCGTATACTTTTCCAGTAAAAGTACCGACATTCTCCCGTCAATGTTCCTCAAAATATCCCTGCGGTAATCGTTCAGCTCATGTGCAAGCTCCTGTTCACTGATCGGAGGAAATCCAGCAATAGTCCTGTCGTTATTGATCACAGCACAGAGTCCTCCAGTGTTTATTGCGTCAAAGCATCTACATATGGCCAGAATCGATTGCGACATGTCAGCTTTATCGCGGAACTTCCTGTAACTGAACATGTATACTGCAAAGTTCAGCAGAGTCAGCCCCCTAAAGATTGAGGCGTTTATTCCCGGGTTAGTCTGTCCGACGGAAAATCTCCGGAAAAAGCTGACTATCTCACGAACATTTGCGTCCTCAGTTCCGGGAAACCACCTGACCTCCGCATACAAACGTTTGCTTGGGATGACCAGCGAAGTACGTGCTGCCCTCACTGCTTCAGAATCTTGCACGAAGGCTTTTGCGTCTGCGGCGGAGGCTATCTGCTTTCTGTCCGCTCTGGTTGAGACTCCCAGCGTAAAGAATGGATTGTCCGATATCTTCATGATTTACCCTCCAAAGCCTATTATGCGGCTGTAATTCTCTTTGCGGGACAATAATCCTAAAGCTGCCTCAATCATTCCAGTGTCTATAGCGTCTCTGCCTTCCCTCACCGATAAACGCCCTGATTCCTTCACGACAAATGCAGCGTCAGACAAAGCACGCCCCGATAATTTTTCTGCAACAGCATCTACATCAACTTCAGGCGACAAAGGCAGCCCCTCAAACAGTGACAGCAGCAAATCCCTAACTTCATGAACTGACGGCATGTCTACTGCTATTATGTGGTCAAACCGTCCATGTCTCAGCAGTGCAGGGTCTATCACGTCCAGCCTGTTGGTCATCGCAACAACAAGCACATGTTTACGTGAGGCTTCAGGTATTCGCCGCAAAAACTCCGAGACTTCTTCAGCGTGATGTGTCCCCGAAGTGCCTGCGCTCCTGTCGGACAAAAACGCATCCATCTCATCAATCACTATCATTGACGGTGAAACACGTGCTGCCTCGTCAAAAATCTCTGCTGTCTTCCTGCTGGTCTCGTGAATATACGGACTGCCTATACTTCCTGAATCTATCCTGAAGATCGGCCAAGACATAAACTCTGCCAGTCTCTCAACCGCAAAAGTCTTCCCGCATCCAGGAGGGCTGTACAGCAATATAGCCGATGGGAAATCTATACCGACTCTGCTGTATTTCTCTGCATTGCGCACTATGTCTATAACATGCTCGTTGAAGAATGCCTCAAGAGACGGACGACCGGGAAGCCTGAAAATTTGCCCCTGTATCTGTGAGGCTGATACCTGCACGCCACCTGACAGCCATAACTTCAGCACAGTATCATCACTGAGCGGCTCTGTTTGGGTGTATGTCGGCAGCAACAGAGAAAACTGCTCAATGTATACAGCATCATGCAGTGAAGTGTTTCCGGCGGTCTTGCGGGTCTCGCTCAAGGCGAAGGCAAATGCACGGGATTCTGCACTGTCTGGCTGGTGAGAGCCTTGCTGTACTGACGCTGTGATGTAGCCTTTCTTGCTGGTCAGGACGAAAATCTCTGCACCGTTCACCTCGCACATGGTGAAGAGTCTTTCACCGATGAAGCCGTCTCTGATCCACCGCTCATAAAGTTCTGGGAGTACTGCAAGCGTTGAGCTGCCCTCACTGGACGCGAATATCTGCCAGTCTGTTCCTGATGTTATGAGTCTTCCTGTTCTTGTGCCGTCCGGAAGTGTGAAGCCTTGCGGCAAAAAATCAGCTCCCATTCGTTTACCCCTTGATGATGTTCACAGTCAGCTGCTTGTCTTCGCGTGATATATTCTTCGTGATGTCGAACAGCTCACCAATAATTCCGCGCAGGCTGTCAATATCGTCCTTCTGTATGCATTTTTCGCCCCTAGCCTTGAGAGCCTCGAAACGTTTTCTGTCGCGGTAATCATCAGGATTCTTGACTTTTACCCTGAAGTAGTCGATGATGTACCAATCCTGCCTTAACAGCACACTACTGACCTTACCCCAAAGCTCGCTGATATAACGCTCAAAGCTGGCTTCATTGACGTATCTTTTGGCGGTCCTAGCAAGATTGTTGAACGAAGCATTCTCTGAAGCTGTTGCATGTCTGGAGACGTTTTTACTGAAGAAAGCTGCACATTCCTCAAGTTCCATCTGGTTAACTTCCCGGAAATGCTCACTGCGTACCTGAGATAATATCTTCTTGGCCTCGTACAAATCGCTATAGGCCTCCTGCACTTCCTCTATTCCTGCTGAAATACGGCCTTCTATGGCTACGGCGTGTTCTGCTTTCTCCCTTGCCTTGTCCAGATTGGGATCATCGATTTTCTGGGACATCTCATCGATCTGCTCTACAATGTCCCGTCCTTCTTCGGCTAATCTTGCAGTATCTTGCAGGTCTAGTTTCGCGTCATAATGTGAGTATAAATTTTTCCCTGTGAAGTCACGGCCAATACACGGAACGGATGCAGACATAGATATTGCTCCTCCGTCAGATATCTCGTAACTGCACACTATCTCGCTGCCAGCAGGGATGATCTCATTTCCGGACAAATCCCCGCTGGAAATGCTGTACACTCCGGCGAATCTGTTATCGTAGTACGGTGTCTCAATTTCACCCTCCCAAAGGTTGAAGTTCAGTGATTCATCAGCAGATGCCTTCAGAGTCTGAGCCGCCCTGAAAGTGATACTGCCTTTTTTGGGGAGAGATTCGTCCTTCCTGACGAGGTACACGAGCCTTTCTGTGCCGCCTATCCTGTCCAGAGCAGACACAGCTATAGAGTGCGATGCGGGGATAGCTCCCACTGAGGCCGGAACTTTGGTGATGGTGATTCTCTGTTCAGGGATCGGAATCTTTTTGCCGAGCTTGTCGTACACTTCGATTCTGAACGAGTTATTGCCGTCTTTCGTGAGTGGAATGCATATCTGAGTGCCGTTGCGCAGTTCAAGCCTGCCGGATGTCCAGCCTGTATCGTTACTTACGACCTCAAACATGAGGCTTCCGGAAATATTCATGCGACACATAACACGAGCTTTATCCCCTGAAGTTCTGGCCTCATACCTGAACGATAATGCTGTCCCGATAGGATTGTCGCCTGTTGTGGGTTTTGGGGCTATGTTCCTCGCTGTTCCAGTCTATCGATTCTGCGAATATGCTTGCTCCTTCAGCTACGGCAGTCATTGGGTTGACACTGGTATCCGCCCTCACTGCCAACTCAGACGCAACTTTTTCGCGCAGATACCCGTAATTCGTAGGCCCTCCCATAAATACGAGCCTCTCGACATCGGCGGCAGACACTCCGGCTTTAGTCATTGCTGCTCTGGAGATCTCTACAGTCTCGTCAATCAGGCTGTCTATTAGCGGATTCAGGTCATCCCTGCAAAACGGAACATCCAGATACATATCTTTTCCCTGCGAATCACTACAGGAAAGCTCTTCACACTGAATCATTACGTTCTGTGATGATGGTTTCTGTGACAGCTCGATTTTTGCCTGCTCTATGGCGAATAATGCTGCATGTCGGATATCCCTGTATTTATCATCAGCTAGGAAATTATCAGGGAGAGCGAAGTTTTCCCTAAGCCACTTGACGACAACACTGTCGAAGATTTTGCGATCCAAGTCACGATCCCCGCACATTTCCTTGCCTTCCTGCACGAGTAAGTTCACTTTTCCTCCGGCACTTTCCGCTATCGAGACATTAAAAGTCCCTCCGCCCAAGTCGTATATCACAAATACTCCGTCAGTGCTTTTTCTGGTACGCATAACGCTCATCACTGCCGCAACCGGCTCTTGAAGTGTCGTAACCCTGCCGATACCTGCCATGCGTGCAGCCTCAAGAGTAGCTTCTTTCTTCACCTGACTGAATGCCGCAGGTACAGTGATCACAGTTCCGGTGCTAGTGTCATTGCGTATTTCTTCAGGGAGGTAGCCGAATAACACCCTGAGAATCTCAGCACTGCACTCTTATGGCGACAGGAATATTCCGGCATCAGGGAAACCGAATTTTGCGCTTGTACCTAGAAATCGCTTGAACAGCACAGCAGTATTCTTGTCGTCTAAAGCTGACCTGTTATAGGCTTTATGTCCATAGTAGCGGCCTCCTCGCCTGCCGATGTATATTGCTGACGGAGTAACGTCATTTTGTTCGGGACTCTTCCACACTCTAGGAGCATTGATGCCGTCATAAGAACATATCACGCTGTTAGTTGTGCCTAAGTCTAGGCCTACATAGTGCATTATTCTTCATGCATCCGGAAAATTTGTGTATGCGTTCTTCGAAAATGGTGATTTGCTGATGAGATTATACATTATGGCTGACTGTAAACACTATTCTGAACATATATATCTTAACGGCTAATTGCAAACGCTATCCGAAAAATTCACGCCCTGAAAGAGTGTTATTATTAGGACAAGCTCATTAATGTCACAGGCTCTCGACTACATACAATCCCGCCTCAACCCTAAACAGGGATTCCTCACCCTTCTCATGAAGTATGCTGACTTTTCGCAGTCCGGCTTATTCTTCGTGAATCTCTACAGACTTTTCGGCAACATCAGAATCGAACTCACACTTCCCGGACAGTCCTTCAACTTCGGAGAAATTCTGACTTCTGACTCAGCTTTCGACAACGAGAACATGCCATACACTCAGGAAGCTACCCAGAACATACTTATACGCTCCTTCGAGGACAGGCTTAAATACGAACATTTTTGCGGTGAAGCAGGGTTTAGCTGTTATCATTCAGGCATTCCCATAACAACAAGGAGGATATTATTCATGTTAGGAAATTTCGCGTACTCAAACCCTACGCGCTTATACTTCGGTGAAAACTCACTAGACTTCCTCAAGCAGGAACTCTCCAACTACGGCCCGAACGTCATGCTCACTTACGGCGGCGGCTCCATCAAGAAATCCGGACTCTATGACGAGATCATCAAGCTCCTCAAAGAATCCGGCAAAAACATCACCGAACTTCCCGGCGTCATGTCCAACCCCACACACGTCAAGCTCCTCGAGGGCGCAAAACTCGCTCGTGAGAATGCTATTGACCTGATTCTCGCTGTCGGCGGCGGAAGTGTCTGCGACTACAGCAAGGCCGTTTCTGTCTCCGCGTACTATGACGGCGACCCTTGGGAGCATTACTTCCTCAAGATGGAGGAACCTACGTGCAAAATCATCCCTGTGGGCTGCGTCCTGACTATGGTCGGCACAGGCAGCGAAATGAACGGCGGAAGCGTCATCACAAACCACGACCAGAAACTCAAGATCGGCCACGTCTTCGGCGATAACGTGTTCCCGAAATTCTCGATCCTCAACCCTGTATACACGTACACCATCCCGCAGTACCAGATGGTCGCAGGATTCTTCGACATTATGTGCCACATTCTGGAGCAGTATCTTTCAGGCAATGACGACAACACAAGCGACTACCTTGCTGAAGGCCTGATGCGCTCACTCATTCACAGCTCAAGAATCGCCGTCAAGAATCCCAAAGACTACGAAGCTCGCAGCAATATCATGTGGACAGCTACATGGGCACTCAACACGTTAATCGCGAAAGCCAAATCCACCGACTGGATGGTTCACATGATCGGCCAGTCCGTAGGAGCATACACGAATGCTACACACGGTATGACTCTCTCGGCAGTGAGTCTCGCGTACTACAGGCATATTCTGGACGCTGGGGTGAAGAGATTCGCTAGATTCGCCGTGAACGTCTGGGGAGTGAACCCTGAGGGCAAAACCGAACATCAGCTTGCAGAGGAGAGCCTGAAGTGCCTTGAGGCATGGATGCGCGAGATCGGAGTAGTGATGAATCTCCGTGAACTCGGCGTAACTGATGACATGTATGACGGAATTGCTGACGGGACATTTATACTCACCGGCGGCTATAAGACACTCACACGTGAGGAAGTAATCGAGATTCTGAAGGAGAGTATGTAGTCATGAGCAAGAAACTAGTAGCATGTTTTTCTGCAAGCGGAGTCACTGCAAGCGTCGCCAAAAAACTCGCTGAGGCTGTAGGTGCTGACCTGTACGAGATCCGGCCAAGTGTCCCGTATACACACGCTGACCTGAACTGGAACGACAAGAACTCACGCAGCAGTGTCGAGATGCGCGACAAGTCATCACGTCCCGAACTCGCCGACAAGTCCGCAAAACTCAGCGGGGTAGACGTGGTATTTCTGGGCTTCCCGATTTGGTGGTATGTTGCTCCGACGATCATCAACACGTTCCTTGAGAGCTACGATTTTTCCGGAAAGACGATAATACTCTTCGCCACGTCCGGAGGCTCAGGATTCGGCGAGGCAGTGAATGCCCTGAAACCCAGCGCACCCGGTGCACTCATCCGTGAAGGGAAAGTATTCAGGGGCAGTGTCTCGGTTGCTGAGCTGAAGAAATGGGCTGACAGTTTAGGAGTGTAAGTGCTGTATAATGATTGCAATTTTCCCAAACACGAAAGGGGTTTTTGCAGTGAAGAAAGTATTATGTGCATTAGCGGCAGTTGCTCTTGTAGCATCGTGTGCATTTGCAGCGGTGTTTATGACTCCGAGAGTCGGCTTCCTTACGAGGCTTAACACCTCAGAAACAGAGTTTGCCCAAATCATCCAGAATGCGAACAGCACCACAGGCTGGCATTTGCTCTCAAACAGGCATGAGCTTTACGGCGTAAAATTCTTCGATTCGTTGATGACCATGCAGATGGCTCTGAACAGGGGAGAAATTGACGAGATAGCTTTACCGGAAGTAGTGGCAGAATATTTGCTGAAGGCTAACCCTGATTTTGATGCGTGCTGTGCGGTGAGGACTCGTAATCCTATGGCTCTTGTGTTCGGTTTCAGTAAGGATAACGTTGTGCTTGCGTCGAAGTTCAACCGAGCATTGCGCATGATAGATGAAGATTGGACTCTAGCGGAGATTCAGGGAGTGTATATCTACAACAACGGCATAGCTAAACCCGTGAAGTTCGACCATTTTGACGGAGCGGACACGGTGAAAGTAGCCGTAACTGGAGACATGCCCCCGATAGATTACATTGACGAGGCGGGGAATCCTGCTGGGTTCAATGCGGCACTGCTGGCAGAACTTGGCCGGCGTATGCAGGTGAATATCGAGCTGCTGAACGTGGAGGCAGGTGCGAGGACTGCGGCACTTGTGTCCGGAAGAGCTGACGTAGTATTCTGGTACGAGACTGCGCAGGGAATTATGTGGAACTATGACGCATCGGATGAAGTATTGCTGTCGGATCCGTATTTCTCGTGGAACAAGTTTCTGCATATCCGGAAGAAGGACCAGCAGTAAGACGCTGCATATCACGTAAACATGACGGTCTCCCTTGTGTGAAAGCAGGGGAGATTTTTTGTGTTATCGTGAGAGTAGTTTTTGCCCGTGCACATGCATAGTTTGCCGTGAGAGTAGTTTTTGCCCGTACACATGCAGAGCCTGCCGTGAGAGTAGTTTTTGTACATACACATGTAGTGTTATCATAACTGCAATTTTTCACACATGGAGGATTGATTGACGTGAAGAAAACTATCTGCACACTAATAATGCTTATGCTGCTGGCTGGTGCTGCATTTGCATCTGCTGCGAAGACACCAACAATCGGCTACTTGTCGAGGCTGAACACCTCAGAAGAAGAATTTGCCCGCATAATCCAGAACGCCCAGAGGACTGGAAGCTGGCGTATACTCTCGGCTCGGCATGACCTTCACGGGGTGAAGTTTTTCGACTCTCTGACGGCTATGCACATGGCTCTGGACAGGAAGGACATTGACGAGATAGCTCTGCCTGAAGTTGTGGGAGACTATCTAGCTGTAGCGGACCCCAGAATCGAAGAGTGCTGTGTATCTCGGACAAATGCGTCTATGAGTCTTGCGCTGGGCTTCCTGAAGGAGAATGCTGCACTTGCGGAAAAGTTCAACGCTGCATTGAGAGCTATGCGAGAGGACTGGACACTTGCGGAGCTTCAGGGAATATATATCCACAACAAGGGCAACCCCAAGCCTGTGAAGTTCAGCACGTTTAAGGGAGCGCAGACGGTGAATGTTGCAGTAACTGGGGATATTCCGCCGATAGACTATGTAGATGCTTCTGGGAATCCTGACGGTTTCAACGCGGCATTGTTGGCGGAGCTGGGCCGGAGGATGAAGGTGAACATCAAGCTGGTGAATATAGATGCTGGAGCGAGGGCGAGTGCGTTGGCTTCAGGGAGGGTGGATGCGGTATTTTGGTTTGAGACTTCTGCAGGCGGAACGTGGACATATGACTCTCCTGAAGGGGTAGTGCTTTCTGAGCCGTACTACAACTGGAGCAAATTCATTCACATGAGAAAGAGATAAACGTCTGGGTTATATTTTTCCCCCCGATGCAGCGAGGACTCTCTGGGGGGTATATATTTTTCACTTGATGCCGCTGGAAAACTCTGGAGCAAAGTTCTTCACCTCATGAAAAGATAGACGGACAGGATAAAGCATCTGAGAAATTGAGTCTCCCTTGTGAAGAGCGGGGGAGATTTTATGTTATAATCGCGAAATTAAGCAGAAAGGAGCTTGACAAAATGTCTGTAAGCCACTACTCTTTTAACCAAACCAGACCAGACCAGACCAGACCGTAATTATTCCATTCTAGCAGGTAAACAATCCCATCAAGTAAAAGCTGTTCTGTTCAGCAGAAAGTGTGCGCTGATATGATCATTATGCGCATAAATTCCGGCATGGGCAACCAGATGTTCCAGTATGCAGCAGGACTCTCGGCGGCTTATCGGCTGAAGACTGAGCTTTTGCTGGAAAGATCAGCTTGCAACTCATCCAAGAGGAATGACAGGCCTTACTTTTTAGGCTGCTTCCCTGCAATAACAGAACCAGAAGCCTCATTTTCTCAGATATGGAGTATTTCCAAGCGTATGGCAATCGTATGCTTCATTATGAACATGCCGGGAAGAAAAACTAAGTCAGGCAAAAGACGTTACATTTTCCGGCGAGCAATCAACAAAGTGAACTGCATGCTCCCTGATAGATCTGTATATCTGCCATCGTATTTTTCGTATTCTCCTGAGTTTGAGCATGTACCTGATAACACGTGCATGATGGGATATTGGGAATCATGGAAGATTTTTGCTGGCATCGAAGATATTGTGCGGGCAAAGTTCAAGTTTTCTCCTGAATGCTTTTCTTCCGCACTTTCAGACAGAGTAAGATCGTGTAACTCCGTTGCTGTCCATGTACGAAGAGGTGATAAGACATCTTTGAAGGGATTTTTTGCGTCTGACGGCCTTTACCTGAAGAATGCATTGACGAGATTAACAGCTCTTACAGAAAAACCAGAATTTTTTGTGTTCAGTGATGATATGGACTGGTGCAGAGCTAACTTGCCGCAAATTTATGATGCTGAGTACACATACATATCAGGGCAGAGTCCAGCGCAGGATATGGCCTTAATGACTCAGTGCAGGCATGTGATTCTTGCGCCTTCATCGTTCAGTTGGTGGGGAGCATGGCTGAACGAAAACCCTCACAAAATAGTGATAGCTCCAGACCTCAATTTATGGTATCCGCATGGTGCTTACAACCCCGAAGACAGAAAATATCTTCTGCCTCCTGAATGGATCAAGATAAGCTGATGCATTTTCACACTAGAAAGCATACACCCGCACAAAAATTCCCCCGTAAGGCCTTAATAACCTCGCGGGGGATATATTTATGTGTATTATCCGTGTGGAGCTGTGAGCTAATACATGCCGTCCATGCCGCCCATTCCGCCGGGCATTGCAGGAGCTGCTTCTTTCTTCTCGGGCTTGTCCGCTACGATACCTTCAGTCGTGAGCACCATAGCCGCGATACTCCCTGCGTTCTGGAGTGCCGAACGTGTTACCTTCACCGGATCGATAATCCCCGCAGCAACCATGTCCGTGTATTCTCCGGTCGCAGCATTGAGTCCGTGTCCGATCTTCTCGCCTCTGACTCTCTCGACTACCACGTCACCCTGATACCCTGCATTCTCTGCGATCAGGTACAGCGGAGCCTTCAGTGCATCAAGTACGATTCTCGCTCCGGTCTTCACATCTCCGGACAGCTTCTCCACGAACGGCTCCAGTGCCGCCGCACAGTTCAGGGCTGCAACTCCACCGCCTGCTACTATGCCTTCTTCGACTGCTGCACGGGTAGCATTCAGTGCGTCCTCGATGCGGTGCTTGAGTTCCTTCTGCTCTGTCTCTGTGGCTGATCCTACCTGAATCACTGCCACGCCTCCGACAAGTTTCGCGAGTCTCTCGTGAAGTTTTTCCTTGTCGTAGTCCGAAGTGCTGTCCTCGATCTCCTTGCGGATCTGTTTTGCGCGAGCCTTAATCTCGTCAGGGTTGCCTGCACCGTTAGTAATCGTAGTGTCTTCCTTCGTGATCTTGACTTTCTTGGCGCGGCCGAGCATGCTAAGCTCCGTGTTCTCGAACTTCATACCGGTCTCTTCGCTCACGACTACACCACCCGTAACTATAGCGATGTCCTGAAGCATAGCCTTTCTTCTGTCGCCGAAACCGGGTGCTTTCACTGCCGCAACCTGCATAACTCCGCGCAGCTTATTCACAACCAGTGTAGCAAGTGCTTCGCCTTCAATGTCCTCAGCGATAATCACTAACGGCTTGCCTGTCTGCACAACCTTCTCCAGAATCGGGAGCAGGTCCTTGATGTTGCTGATCTTGCTGTCATGAATCAGGATATATGCGTCGTCAAAAGCGGCTTCCATTCTGTCGCTGTCAGTCACCATGTAGGGGCTGATATATCCCTTGTCGAACTGGAGGCCTTCAACCATCTCTAGAGTCGTTCCTACGGTCTGGCTGTCCTCGATGGTGATAACTCCGTCCTCTCCGACTTTTGCCATAGCCTCAGAGATCAGCGCGCCGACTGCTGAGTCATTTGCGGAGATTGATGCAACCTGAGCGATCTTTTCCTTGTCCTTGACGGGTGTACTCTGTTTCTTGAGTTCATCCACAACGAAATCGATAGCCTTCTCAATTCCCTGACGCATGAGCATTCCGTTCGCGCCTGCTGCAACGTTCTTCATGCCCTCGCGAATGATTGCGCGTGAGAAAATTGTAGCTGTGGTTGTGCCGTCTCCAGCGATGTCGTTGGTTTTTGAGGCCACTTCCTTGAGGAGCTGTGCGCCTGCGTTCTCGAATGGATCCTCAAGCTCGATTTCCTTTGCGATTGTGACTCCGTCATTGGTGATCATCGGGGAGCCGAATTTTTTCTCAAGTACTACGTTTCTGCCTTTGGGGCCAAGAGTTACGCCTACTGTGTCAGCAACTTTGTCGATGCCTCTGAGCATAGCCCTTCTTGCTTCTTCGTTGAAAGCTAATATCTTTGCCATAATCTATATATCCTCCGTGTAACTATTTCTCAATTATTGCGAGTACGTCTCTCTCGCTGAAGATTACGAGTTCTTCGCCGTCAACAGTAACTTCTGTGCCTGCATACTTGCTGAAGATGATTCTGTCTCCGACTTTGACTTCTACGGGCTGCTTCTGGCCGTTGTCGAGAACCTTGCCTGTTCCGACTGCTACGACTTCGCCTTCAGTGGGCTTCTCTTTCGCGGTATCGGGCAGAACTATGCCGCCTTTAGTTTTCTCTTCGCGTGTCAGGACTTTGACAACGAGCCTGTCGCCTAAGGGTTTAAGTTTCATGATTCATAACCTCCTGTTTAATGGCACTCAATCATAAATAGTGCTAACTGAACAACGCGGGGAATAATAGCCCTTAGTATCAAAAAAGGCAATAGTCAATTTTACGTAGGGCAGAGAAATTTGTGGCGTACATACTAACTTCACAGCGTACATACTAACCTCACAGCATATACACTCACCTCATGCATATACACTAATTTCACAGCATACACACAAAAAATCCCGCCCCCATTTTCAGAGAGCGGGCAAATCTTCACGAAAAATGTACGTCTAGCCTCTTCTCCCCTTCATGAGCAACATCAACGCCGCCGCAATTCCTGACACGCTCCACCCAAAAGCCTCACACCCTCCGCTGGGACTCCCGACTCCTGAGCCTGTTTCTGTGCATGTTCCTGCACTGCCGTAGATTATGTCCGTCAACGGATATTCATGGCCATACACCTGCAGCACAAACCCCACACCGTTCTTCAGGTCATTGGGATTGATGCTGAAGTGCAGCTTGTGGTCCTCCTCAGGGAACAGTGCGAAATGCTCCTTCGCAAATATCAGCCCCATATCTGCGTCAGTGATCTCCGATACGTCCTTGCCTGATGACTCCGCCTTCAGTGCATACCCCATAATCATCGCGTCCGTCATGAGCTGCTCACCTGCATACTTCACCTCAATTTCTCCAGCTACAGCATGAGTCTTTCCGTCAACTTTCTGCTCTATGAAGTCCCTGAAGTCCATTCCGTCAATCTTCACCCATTCCACAAACGGGAACTCCGTAGCACTCAATGCCGCCGGCGTAAATTTCCCTTCGCTTGAGGCTCGCGCGTAATGAGAATTTTCGAGCTCTGTCCTGTCAAAAGGCACTGAGTCCGTGTTCGATATGCCTATCTTGAAATACGCCATGTTGTTGCCGCCGTAGTCCGCAAATGTCCTGTCTCTGCTGCTTACGTGCCTGTTCTCGTGAACCTCGTTAAGTTTGTTCTCAGGGTCGATCTCAGCGTAGAGGTAGTATATTCCCTGATCGACATTCGGTGTCCACTCAAATTCCGCAAACTGCCTGTGATTCCCCTTGCCGCACCCGGGAAGCGAAGTAAACGTATATTCCCCGATCGGTGTCTTGTCGGCACTGTAATTCAGCACTTTAGAGTACGACAGCCTCACCTTGAACTCTGACGCATTTACGAAACTGGCATTGTACACAGGAATAGTTATCTTGTACTTCAGGCCGTTCATGAGCAGGTTGTTAGTCTCCATGTCGTAGTCAGCAGCCGTGTATCTGATGCCCCTTCCCTGCATGGCTGTAGGATCGTTTGTGTTGACTGCGAACGCCGTGTACTGATTGCCGGGCTGAGCAAGTGAGGTACACCTGAATCTTTCAGGCAGGAGGAATGACGGATCAGATTTTTTTGAGTACAGGCTGTTTTGCCCCCATAAAGCATCGTTAGTGTTGAAGCTGTCAACCGCAAAACCTACTACAGTTGCGCCAGTAACATCAAGATACGGCTCAAACACCACCTAGAAATCTGCTCCGCCCAAAGATACAGGAATGTTCACGCTTATGCTCTCCTTGTCCGATACAGACCTCGTGAAACTCGACGTACTGTCATACGGGACATGCGCGAAACTTGAGCCGAATATGTTATCAACTGCTGACAGGAACTTTGTTATTGCTCCGGCCTTGTTAGTTTTCTTCGTGGACTCCTGATTCGTTGACGTGTTGATAAATGTGATTGTCTGGTTGACCGCCCCGCCGCTCCACCTGACGGCCGCACTGCTTCCTCCGCTGAGTAGTGATTTATGCCCTTCATAGCCCTCGATCTGTTCAAGCGCAGAAGGATACGAGAACAAATTACCCGACTCGTGATAGGGCTGGTAATACGAGTCTGTAGTTCCCTTTGCGACTGTAGGCATTGATGGCTCACTCATGGTGAAAGTGATATACGACTGCTTAGTCTTTGCCTTTGACTTGTCGAATGTGCCGTAGTTGTTCAGTGTCCGCTCAAGAATCCATGACGGAGGATTCTCGATAGGGTAACGCCAAAAATATCTGTCTTCCGTGTTCAAGTACAGAGTATCAAGGTAAATTGCCTGAGTCGCCATCGTAACCATTGCAGTGGACTCGTTAGTGTTGGACGTGGTTTTAGTGGTCTCTGTGGTGTCCTTAAGCTTGTCCCAGAATGTCCCTATACCCTCAATCGCTTTGCCTGCTGGAGTGTCGCCTAAAAACGTTGATGTTATTCCTCTTACGCCCTGAAAGGTTTTCGCTGCACTCTCAGTAAGGCTGCTGTCGAGAGCAAATATAGTCTCAGCCGTTGAGGTCATACTGTAGGACATGCTTTTAGTTTCCGAAGTCGAATTCTCGTTGCTGTAGTTGACGTATGTATCCATGAACAGCGTGAAGTTCTTGGGAGTCTCTGTGAGCGCACTTCCGTCATTAGTGATGTTGTCGACATGGTAAGGCATCATCTGGAGTATCGCTATGTAGTCCAGGTCTAAACGGTCAACAGTCTTCACGGGCTCTCCGAGATTTACGCTCTCTTCAAGGAAATCATCCTTTGCCAGCGCGAGGAGGTGATCCCTGTCCGACAGAGACATAATTTCGTGAACCTGAGTCCCCCAGTTTGATACGCCCGGTATGTTCGTCATCAGCGCAACATGACTCCTGAGCCTGTTGTCACCATCGCCTCCCCACTGAGGATATTTGATTACGAGGTCATCGCGGGTTGTTATCGTTCCGATTGTGCCTGTGAATTTCCCTGCGATAATGTCAAATTCGCGGTCAATAAAGGGGTAAGGCGAAAGATTTTCTCCTGTCAGGGGCTTGATGTAGTACTGCTGTCTGTACTTGACCTGGTTTTCTTGTGAAGTCATCGTTGTCTGATATTCCGACTTGATCGAGCCGAGGTGCCCACATCTTTGTTGTGCGTATGCCTACCCAGCCGTTGCCGTTGTCGCCGTAATTCCAAGGCTGAGAGCCGTTTGAATGTCCGTGATAGTTTGGCTTTATGCTTCCGTTGTCGAAACTGTACCAGTCAACGAACGCTCCGAAAACGTAATTTGAGAACGATAAATCATAACTGTCCTGATCGTCCATGTACTGCTCCGTATACTGCAGCATGACACGCAGAACAGCAATATCATCGCGCCCGTCCCCGTCAAAATCGCCTACAACGGCTTTCACGCCGAGTGTAAGGTCCAGATTGTTCCAGCTAAAATTGTAGCCGTTATCATCGGTGCCCAGCGTATCAAACGCGCGCGAGTCTTCTTCTGTCCGGAAACCGTTTCCGTACCATTTGTATGTCCTGACGTGAATCTTCCCCGTGTAGCCAACGAACAAACTAGACTGAGCGCATTTTGTGAATCTGTAGATATTTCGGCGAGGTGTCCTTCCAGATAAGAGCAAATTCTGCCTGGCCGTCCCCGTCAAAATCGCCTGCTACAGTGCAGACTGAATATGTGCAGGAAATACCGTCCATGTAGCCGCCGCGTGCTTGGTATTGCCCGTCCCCATAGTAGTTGTACGTGTCTACTGTATCGTTCTGTAACACGCTGACATTGAAGTTGTAATCGTACGGATCATTGCTTGGGTGGGTAACCTGAAGGACTACGTAGCGCACCGCTGTCCTGTCCGAGTACACTACAGCAATCTCGTTCTTGTAGCCGTCATTGTCGAAATCGCCAACCGTCATGCTTACGGGGAAATATACAGTGCCGTCAAACATTTTAGGGACGCTGTCGTCATAGAGAGTTGTTGACCATGAGCCGGAATCAACCAGACCTGAGAATGCAAACTCGTCATAGTCATTATCGTCCGGGCCGACATCTCCCAGAGTTACATTGATTGTTTCTCCGTCACTCGTGAGATATGCTGTAACTTCATATTTCCAGCCTTGTACGGTCATACCGCTTTTCACATCGAGCAGTATACCTTTTACTAAATCTCCATAACCGTCGAAGTTGCCATGCACAATTTTTGCGTTTTCATCGTCAGCTTTGCCCGTAACATAAGCAATTTCACTTTTTATGCCGTCGGACTGATAAACAAAATTCGCCAGATGTTTTTTGTCGTCGTCGGCAGTTACTTTTGCGATGTTGATAACGGACAAGTTCCCATAATTGAAGGGAGTGTAGAGAGCGTAGGGACTATTATCCTGTAGTGAGGCTTGCTGTGTATTGCTGCCGTCAATGTTGAACGAGTAGAGGTCTATGTGTTCTTTGTAGTAGTTCTCATCTTGTGGATACGCGCCGAAAATGTATAGCGAGTCCTTGTTGAACTGGAAATCCCCGAAGTCCGCCCAGTAACATGCCGGATGATGTCGGGAATCTGACTCAGTGCCAGCTCCGAGCCGTCATGACCCCGAACCGTAACAGCCGAAGCCAAATCTGCGCCCGCGTTCAGAAGAATCATCATCAGAACAGCGAACGATAAACATAACTTGCTTTTCATGAATATTACTTCCCTTCATGAGTGAAAAATTTGTGTGGATTATGAGGGATGGGGGAATTATACGCCTAAATCATCAAGCAAAAATATCTTGGACTCAGGTTGAAGAATGTACAATACATGCATCCATAAATCTCACACATTAGGAGGAATCATCATGAAGTTTCTAACGATCATGCTGCTGTTCTTGGCCGTCATGAGCAGGAGCGCACACGCCTATCCAGTCTCCGCACCGGAAGGCAAAACACTCAAAATCCACTGGGCCGTCCTTCAGGCCACACCCGGGAAAATGCCAGACATCTCTGCAATCAGTGCCCGCACAGTCGCAAAGTATACCCTTCACGAGCCCGGCAGCTACTCACTCTACGGAGGCATCGACGCGAAAAATCCCGACATCATGCGCTTACTGGAGATCTACGAGGACGAAGACGCTTACCAGATTCACAGGGAGTCCGACGGCTTCAAGGCATTCATTGAGGAACGCGAGCCCATACTTGAGTCGATAAAGTTCCTGCCAGTTGATCCGGTAGTGTTGGAGCAGAAAGCATCAGGCACAGGGAAATCCGTAGTTATGGGTCTATTTGAGGTTAAGCCCGAATGTCTGGAGGAGTTCAACAGAATCACAGCACAGGAATTTACGCGGGCAGTTGCTGAAGACGAGGGAGTGATGGGACTTTTCGCGACAAGTGAGCAGGGTGAAAGGGCTAATGTCATCCACGTACTGGAACTGTTTGCTGACGAGGAGGCCAGAGGAAAATATATAGCTTCCGAAAACTTCAAGGCTTACGAGAACAAAGTATTGAGTTTACTGACCTCAGCAAAGCTCATCGAGAATCTACCGGCAAATATCACTCTCAGCAGAAAGGGGCTGCACATCAACATGCTGCATAATCTCAAGCACACAGACCCGGAATTTGCTACGTTCTTCGGGAATTTCGCGTACAGTGAGGTCGTGAAGGAGTCCAAACTCTCACCACGCACTCGCTACATGGCAATCATCGCGACACTTTTGGGCTGTCAGGGCATCGACGCGTTCAGGGCAATTCTTCCTGAAGCACTAGACGCCGGACTCACACCTGCCGAAGTGAAAGAGGTCATCTATCAGGCGACGGCATATCTTGGGCTTGGCCGGACGTATGCATTTTTCGGGGCAGCTGATGACGTTTTCGAGGCTAGGGGTGTGAAGCTCCCGTTACCTCCCGCGTCAACGACTACACCGGAGAATCGAGTCGAGAAGGGCAACGCGGCACAGGTGGAGATTTTTGGCGAGGGCATGAAGGGATTCCAGGACGCCGGCCCGGAAGAGACGAGGCACATTAACCGGTGGCTTGCGGGTAACTGTTTCGGGGACTACTACACGCGCAAAGGACTCACGCTAGCTGAACGCGAAATGATCACTTTCTGCTACATAGCTGCTCAGGGAGGGTGTGAACCTCAGCTTACGGCTCATGCTAGGGGCAACATGAACATGGGCAACGATAAGGCATTCTTGATCGATGTGGTGTCGCAGTGTGTACCGTACATAGGCTACCCGAGAAGCCTGAACGCTATAACCTGCATCAACAAGGCGGCGGAGTAAATGAGAGCATTAGTGATTCTTGGGGTGATACTTATGGTGTCATCATGTGCATGTGCATTCGCGGATGACGGTATGATTTTCGTGAAGGGCGGAAAATTCCTCATGGGCAGCCCTACGTCCGAGAACTGGCGCAGCTCTGACGAAACACAGCACGAAGTTACGCTGTCGGACTTCTGGATTGCACCGTATGAGGTTACGCAGAAAGAGTACACTTCACTCATGCACGATAACCCTTCGACTTTTGAGGGTGACTCTCTGCCGGTGGATAGTGTTTTGTGGATTGAGGCTGTGAGATTCTGCAACGCCAAGAGCGAATCCGAAGGCCTCACACCTGCGTACAGGATAGACGGCGAAAAAGTTACGTGGGACTTGTCCGCAGACGGCTACAGACTCCCGACTGAATCCGAATGGGAATACTCATGCAGAGCAGGCACATCGACACCGTTCAACCTTGAGCACTCTATCGGAGCGGACGAGGCGAATTTTTACGGGCATTACCCCTACGAGATTGAGGAAAACTACTTTTCACAGCATAAGCTCTCCACAAAGCCAGGCATTTATCGCGGAGAGACCGTCAATGTCGGAAGCTTCACCCCCAACAAACTCGGACTCTATGACATGCACGGCAATGTAGGCGAATGGTGCTGGGACATCTACGCGCCGTATCCTTCCGGAAAAAGCACTAACCCCACAGGTCCGGAGACTGGCACTCGCAGAATCAACAGGGGCGGAGGGTGGAATGACTTCGCGAAGAATATGCGGTCGGCGTATCGTGCAGCAGCTCCCCAAGAACGCAGACTCTATAACGTGGGCTTCAGGCTCGTGCGCGGTGCAGTAGGCACAGGAGAAATTTCGAGTCAGGCAGTGCAGGAAAATGCTCACAAGGGCGGAAAAGCGTTGATAGTGTTTTTCACGTGGAGCGGGAACACTCAGGGTATAGCCTACGAGATCCAGAAACAGACAGGAGCGGAAATCTTCGAGGTCGTCCCGGAAAAAGCGTACTCCGAAAACTACAACACTGTGCTGCGTGAGGCTCAGAGAGACCAGAGACGGCAGGCTAGGCCAAGACTCAGAGACCACATCAAGAATTTTGCGGACTATGACGTGATTATGCTGGGATTCCCGAACTGGTGGGCGAGTATTCCGATGCCGATAGCCTCATTCCTTGAGGAATATGATTTTACGGGAAAAACTATCATGCCTTTCTGCTCACACGGGGGTGGAAGATTCGGGCAGACCCTTACGGCGATAGCTAAACTTGCTCCGAACGCGAATATCACTGAAGGACTCTCGGTGCATTATTCTGGAGGAGGCAGGCTCAAAGAGGACATAGCGCGCTGGCTTTCGAGGGTTATGCAGTAGATTTTCGTGCAGAGTATATACTTTTGGCCGTACTTGTGAAGTTTGCAGGTACGGTTAATTTTTCGGCGGAGTATATTCTGTGAGCAGATGAATGCGCAGATTGATAAAAGTTTTGTCGGCTGATAAACTCTACTCATCCCAAATCAATACAGAAAGGCGGAATAATCTTGACCACACTTAGGAGTCTTTTGCGGCTGAACGATGGCACTAAACCCTCCGTCATTGAGCAGCTCAAACGCGATAACCTGCCTATAGTCATGTGGGGAGCTGGCGATGTAGCATTTCACACTATACGCACCCTACGGAAGAAAGGCATAAATCTCTCCTGCATATGGGTAGACGGAAACGCTTCCGGAGAGTTTTACGGAGTACCTATCCGCAGCTATGAGCAGATCGCAGCACAGTTCAGTACCTTCAACGTAGTGTGCGGGCATTCTCGGTTCGACCTGGCCGAAGCAGCAGAAAAATCCCACAAGGAAATCAACCGGATATTCTGCTCTGCAAATGCATGCTATGAGGACAGCGACATCATGACCTCAGAATTTATCGAGGAGCATTACTCGGAGTATGAACGTTCATTTGAGCTGCTGGAGGATGATTTTTCCCGTCAGTGTTTCGCCGCATACCTGAACTGCCGGAATAATGACGACTATACTATGCTGTTACCCTGCTGCGTAAATTTACGTACTGGGGGGGGGGCAAAGAAAGTTACTTCCACAATCCATTCTTCAACATCGGCGATTCTGAAGTATACCTTGATGTAGGAGCATACAACGGTGATTCAGTCAGGGCATTTGTCGAAGCTACAGAAGGAAAATATCGCAAGATACTCGCTGTAGAACCAGAGCCGAAGAATTTTGCAGAACTGGAGAAATATGTGCGTGACAGCAATCTGCATGATGTCGAACTCTTCCGCAACGGCTGCAGCGACATAAACGGAGTAGTTGCCTTCACGGATGATGCTGAAGGTGAAAGTTTCAGAGCAAGCTCGCAGGGCAAAACACAAATCGAGGTCAGACGCATAGACCAGCAATTTACTTCCGAAGATATCACACTTATCAAGATTAACCTCACTATGGGGCCGGGTACAGTTAAGGCTATCAATGGTGCAGAAAAGATTCTACAGGGCAAATATCCACGTATGTCCATAACTATAGCTCTGGACGAGAGAGGACTAATCGACATCCCCCAAGCCGTCAAGAAAATCAACCCGAATATCAAGCTGTCATTGATGTACTCTTTCCCAATGCCTGCGAGGTTATTGCTGTTCGGGTATTAGCTCACTCACCTCAGAATAATATATACTTTCAGCCGTACTTGTAGGATTTGCAGGTACGGTTATTTTTATGGGGAGTGGTTATCAATGGAAAGCAGCATCTTCAACGCCATGTATTCCACAGCATTTTTTTACGGGAGTGATTTATCATGATAAGCAGCATCTTCAACACAATGTATTCATCCGGAGCATTGCAGTATCTCGGCGCGTACTTATGGGGCATCGCAAGCGTCCTGCTCAGTCCCTGCGGAATAAGCATAATCCCGTTAGTGGTCGGCTATGTCGCAAACTCAGACTCTCCATCACACTGGAGGGCGTTCAAGATTTCATGCGCGTTCTGTGTGGGAATAGTCCTGAATCTCCTGCTGATAGGCTTCATCATGTCGAGTATAGGCATGTTACTCGGCGGCTATGAACGTTTCCTGACTCTCATCACCGCAGCTGTATTCGTCATAATGGGCTTGCACCTGCTCGGAGTAATTCACGTCAAGTTCTTCTCGCTCGGCAGGGGCGGCACAGGCACAGAGTCCCAATCCCTCAAGGGAGCTGTAGTGCTGGGGCTGGTGTCCGGTCTCGCTGTCGGCCCGTGCAGTATCGCGTACGTGAGTCCCGTCCTGTCTCTGGCGATGTCCCAAGCCTCAAGAGGACTGTTTGCGCCGGTGATGCTGGTGGTGTGTTACGCGTTGGGGCATAGTTTGGTGCTGGTGTGTGCAGGCACGTTTTCGCAGATATTCTCGGAGTTTCTGGAGAGTGATCGTGACAGCCTGACCTATTGGGCGGTGAATATAGTGAACGTGATTTGTGGGTTAGCGTTAATCTGCGGAGGGGTGTATCTCGTGAGTGAGGTGCAGTTTTGAGCGCAATACGTGAAGTGATTTGCAGGCCTGAAGGTTGTTGCGGACTCCAGACCTGCGGAATTTTTGTGCTACTTGCCTGAAAGTATCTCCCTCCAGAATCTCACGCTGCCTGTGTGTGCGGGGGTCTTCTCCGGAATCGCACTAGCTGCCTCAAGTTCTGCGATGTCCTGAACGTTCGCGGCCAAGTCTGCTTTATGCTCCCAGAGCGTTTTGTTGAGGGCATACACCAGCGACTCCGGAAGATCCTTGCGAATCACTATGCACGTGTAATCCCCCACAGTCTTCACCGGCTCCGCTCCTTCAGGAAGTGAATTGTAGATTCCCGGCTCGATCGTCAGAGTCACAGTCCCGTATGCGTCCGAAAGTTTATCGAGTGCATCTTGGCCGACAGAGAGCAGTACCACGTCAGTCCTGGCCTCAATGTTCATCACAGCGGGTGCAATTTTCCCGACAGAGAACGCAAAACAGTCCGCATGATTCTCCGCAAGCAAGTCCGCTCCGCCGTCATACGAAGCATACTCCACACTTCCGCCCCAGTCCTGAAGAGCTTTCCTGTAGTCGAGGCCGTAACCTTTCTCGAAGAGTGCTTTCACCACGAACTCGGAGCTTGTGCCGGGTCTGAGTGCTGCGAACCTGACGGGTAATTTTTTCGTGATGATGTCCTCAAGTGAGGTGACTGCGTATTTTTGTGCGAAGTCCTTGCGCATGACGAAGTATGTGTATTGCGTGTAGAGATTGGCCATGATGACGGCGTTGGTGATTTTTCTGCCGCTGAAGTCCGATTCACCTTTGAGGGCTGCTCCGAGCAATGAGGTCACTGAGAATCCGAGATCGCCCCTGCGTGCGTGGATGTGTAGGATGTTGGAGACACCTGCCCCCTGAATGCTGGAGGCATGTGGAAGTTCTGAGGAGGACCATAAAGAGCACAGAGAGTCCCCAAGAATCGACCAGTTGCCGCCGGAGGGGCCGGACATGAAGCGTAACTGTGAGGGCCAGTGTGAATTTTCCTGAGCATATGCGTAGGAGATGAGAAGAATTAGCGTCAGGAGTACTAGTAACAACCGTGATGATTTCTTCATAAAAATCGCTCCTGTGTAAATTTTGGTATTGGGATAGGGAAATTATACGGGTAAAGTTTCGAGAGTGCTATACGTGTGTGTGATGTATACGGCGTGAGTTTCGAGAGTGCCATACAGTGTATGTTATGCGGGTAAACTTTTCTCAACGCCATAACACGAAAACATGAAGATACTCCATAACTCTCTGCTATAATTCGCGCATTCACGAAAGGACATACACACAATGAAGGACAAGATAGCCGCAATCATTAAGACTCTTCCGGAGAAGCCGGGCGTGTACCTGATGAGGGACATTGACGGAAAAATTATCTACGTCGGGAAAGCAAAGAAGCTCAAGCGCAGGGTAGCATCATATTTTCGTCACAGCCATGCGTCACCCAGACTCAATAAACTTGTTGAGCTGATAGATGACATTTCCACCATACGCACAGAGACCGAAGCAGAAGCCCTTATCGTTGAAGCAAAGCTAATCCGGAAATACTCGCCATTCTTCAACGTGGAGCTTAAGATGAGCGACAAATACCCATATATCCGCATCACTGATGAAGCCTATCCGCGACTCGAGATCACTCGGCACAAACGCGATGACGGGTGCGTGTATCTTGGGCCGTTCGTAGACGCTGGGAACATACGGAACATTATGCGGCTGGCAGAGAGATATTTTCCGTTGAGGGTCTGCCACCAAGTCATCAAGCCCAATCCTGAGAGAAGGCCTTGCGTGGAGTATTCACTTGGCCGGTCGATGGGAGCATGTGCAGCCCTGTGCAGTCAGCAGGAGTATCGTGAAAGAGTGGCTGATGTGATTCTGCTGTTCGAGGGGAAATCTGCGGAACTGGTCGAGAGACTTCGGAGGCGTATGGACGAGGCGGCCAAGAGTCTGGAGTTCGAGAGGGCGGCAAGATTCCGTGACACGATACGTGCGGTGTGGAGGCTGACGCGTCAACGAATATCTTCGGCGTTGCAGGAGGATCTGGACAATGAGACGTGGCATGTGCTGAACAGGCTGCAAAAGATTCTGGGGCTGGAGGTGATTCCGTGGAGGATAGACGGGTTCGACATCTCGCATCTGCATGGGCAGGACACGTACGGGTGCTGTGTGGTGTTTGAGCAGGGCAGGCCGAGCAAAAATCTGTATAGGCGGTTCAAGATTCGGAGTCTGGCTGAAGGGGAGATTAACGATTTCGAGTCGATGTATGAGACAGTGAAACGGAGATACAGGCATGTGGTGGAGAGTGAGGAACCTGCTCCGCAATTGGCACTGATTGACGGAGGAAAGGGTCAGCTTGAGTACGCGATGAGGGCGTTGAGTGAGCTGGGGTATAGTGTTCCGCTGGTGGCACTGGCTGAACGTGAGGAGGTACTGTATTTGCCGGGAAGGAGTGAGCCGCTGAGGTTGGGGCGGGATGATCCGGCTTTGCAGCTTTTGCAGAGGGTACGTGATGAGGTACATAGGTATGCGATCACGGCGAACAGGAACGCGCGGGAAAAGAGAGTGAGGCATTCACAGCTTGAGGATATTTCTGGGATCGGGAGGAAGACGACGACGGAGCTGCTTGTGAGGTTTGGGAGTGTGAGGAGGATTCGGGAGCTGAGTGTGGAGGAGCTGGAGAGTGTGCCGGGAATTGGGAGGAAGACTGCGGAGAAGATAGTTGAGGGATTGAGGGATGAGCAGGAATAAGCTGGTGATGCCGTTTGTGAAATGGGTCGGCGGGAAAAGGCAGCTTTTGGGTGCGCTGGAGGAGCTTTTGCCGGCGGGAGGCATTCGGGAATACTGCGAGCCGTTTTTGGGAGGAGGGGCAATGCTGTTTCATCTTCAGCCGGATAGAGCGTACGTGAACGACATCAATGCTGAGCTGGTGAATGTGTACAGGGTTGTGCGTGACTCTGTGGATGAACTGATTGCGGAGCTTGCAGGGTTTGAGAATACGCCCGAAGTGTTTTATGAAGTCCGTAGCTGGGACAGGGACAAATTCACCTACAATTCACGTACTGATGTGCAGAAAGCAGCAAGAATAATTTTCCTGAATAAGACATGTTTCAACGGCCTGTACAGAGTCAACAATGCAGGAGAGTTTAATTCACCGTTCGGATACTACAGGAATCCCAATATCATCAATGAGCCTGTCCTCCGCGCGGTCAGTCACTACCTGAATCATGCAGATATTCATTTGTCGTCAGATGATTATGCTGAAGTTCTAGGGAGAATTGGCAAAAGTACATTCGTGTATCTTGATCCGCCGTATGACCCTGTTTCAGACAGTGCAAGTTTCACCGGCTACTCACGCGGGGGCTTCAGCAGAAAAGAGCAGATAAGGCTTCGTGAATGCTGCGATGACTTGAGCAGAAGAGGTATAAGATTCATGCTGTCAAACTCGGCAACGGATTTCATCAGGGAACAATACGCTGAATATAATATTACTGTAGTGAAAGCAAAACGTGCAGTAAATTCCGTTGGGTATAAGCGCGGAGAAGTTGAGGAGGTCGTGATCAGGAACTATGAATAACAATCAGGCTTGGGAAAAACTTTTCAGCAAGTATGACATACTATCTGCTGTTGAGCGCAATGGATACTTCACGATTTCAGCGGATCAGATCAGGGAATACAGGGAACCCCGACTCATGACTAAGTTCGACCACAAAATCAATCTACCTGCTATGTTCTCAAAGAATGAGCTTGCAATCCTGCCTGTAACTCGCGGAGATTATGTCATATCGCATTTTGACGCATATCATCAGCTTGAAACCGATAACGGACAGCTCGAAACTTTCTCACCTCCTGAGAATATCCAGAGTCTCGACTATAATAATATTTTCAGTGAGGCAGTAGCTTTGAGCTGTGCATTTGCTGCAGGGATCATTGCGGACTTTTTCGATGACGACTCTATCATTCCTACAGTGTCTGGCAGAATGGGTACAGGAGCTTTTGACTTCTCCATATCTAATACAAAGCATGGCACCCTGCATTCCCTCAGCGTCTCCAATGCCCAAATCGAAATCGATGCTGCATACGAAGGCCGCTCATGTCTAGCACTTTTCGAGGCCAAGCGCGAAATCTCCACAGACTTCATCATCCGTCAGCTCTATTACCCCTTCAGGGTCTGGCAGAACAGAATTACTAAACCCGTCCGTCCTGTATTCTTCGTGTACTCAAATAATATCTTCAGCCTCTATGAATACGCATTCAGCGATATACACAGCTACAGCTCCATACGCCTCATCAGGCACAAAAATTATTCAGTTCAGGACACCGCCATAACCTCACAGGACATTCAAAGCCTCCTCCGCAGCGTCAGAGTCATTGACGAGCCTTCAGGTATTCCCTTCCCTCAGGCAGACACTTTCGAACGCGTGATCAACCTCTGCGAACTGTTGCGCGATAATCCCCTAACCAAGCAGGACATCACCGAACAATACGCCTTCAACGAGAGGCAGGCCGACTATTACGCCAACGCCGGACGCTATTTAGGCCTCATCGTCAAGAACAGCGAATCACTCTACTCACTCAGCACCTCAGGCAGAAAAATTCTCTCCATGAACTGGAAAAACAGGCAGCTAGCACTCTGTGAACTCATACTGTCGCACATAGCCTTTCACGAATCCATGACCCTGTACTTCAGCACTGGACACCTTCCGGAAATCAGGGACGTCACAGAAATCATCACACACTCCGCTCTGCAAAAACCCATCACTGGAGACACACTATCACGGCGCGCAGGCACTCTCCGCAGCTGGCTCAACTGGATAGCTTCACTCATCACAGAATAACTCCCCACGTTTTGAGTTTACGTACCAACAGGCTATAATTTTCCCATCTCACAAATTTTTCACACCATAGGAGGATTTATACTCATGCTCGAACACACTGGCCTAACTGACTCACAAGTTCAGGAAAGCCGCCAAAAATTCGGCTCTAATGCCCTCACTGAACTCCCACGCGATCCCCTGCTCACAAAATTCCTCGACAGCCTCAAGGACCCCATGATTATCATTCTGTTATGCGCCCTCGCCATTCAGGTAGTACTTTTCTTTCTTGGCCGCGCAGAATGGTTCGAACCCGTCGGAATCCTGATAGCTGTACTCATCGCCTCCGGAGTCTCATCAATCACAGAGTACCAGCAGGAACAGAAAGCCTCACTCCTCAAGTCCCAGCAGGAAGCCGGAGAAACCACAAAAGTCATCCGAAACTCCAGCATACACGAGATCCATGTGAGTGAAGTCGTAGCAGGAGACACCGTATTTCTTCAGGCAGGCGACAAAATCCCAGCAGACGGCATAATCATCGACGGCAGCATCAAGGTCGACCAGTCAGCCCTCAACGGCGAAACTGAAGAAGCAGAGAAAACCATCAACCCCAAAAACGAGTCTTACGACACTAAAGACCTCCTCAATAAGTACTATGTGTATCGCGGAACTGTAGTAGTCTCCGGAGAATGCTACATGCAAGTCAGCGTTGTAGGCGATAAGACTCTGTTTGGTGAATTAGCCCTCGAAGTTCAGGAGGCCTCACGAGAAACTCCCCTGCAGGTCAAGCTCGGAAAACTCGCACAGCAGATCTCGAAGTTCGGCTACACCGGAGCAACAGCTATCTTCGTGGGAATACTCCTGCGTACACTTGTGAGCGGAAATCTCCCGCCGGATGGCTACGCGTGGATCAGGCTCATTGTCGACGCAATCACCGTAGCTGTGACGATAGTGGTGTGTGCTGTACCTGAAGGGCTGCCCATGCTCACGTCAATGCTGATGTCTTTCCAGTCAATGCAGATGGCAGGCGATAACGTTTTAGTGCGCAAGCTCAACGGACTAGAGACCGCCGGAAGCCTCAATATACTTTTCAGCGACAAGACCGGCACAATCACCGAAGGTAGACTCACGATCGCAGAGATAGCTGCTCCGGATGCTACGATATACACGGGCATAGACGAACTGCCAGCAGCAGCACTTGACGACATAATAGCCGGTGCAGGAGTGAACAACAGCGCATCCATAGGGGACGGCCAAGTGATAGGCGGCAACAGCACTGACCGCGCATTGATGGGGTTTTTCTTGGGACATGACGAACTCGTGAAGAGAATCGAGTCCCGCAAGAAGGACATCAAGCATTTCGAGGCGTTCAACTCCGACAACAAGACTTCCACCGTAGAATTTGCCAACGGTACGAAATACATCAAGGGAGCTCCGGAAAAGATCATCCCTCAGTGCGTAAATATCCCCTCAGTGAAGATTCTGGACGCATACATCAACGCTCAGGCCGGACGCGCAATGAGGCTGCTTGCTATCGCGAAGGACTCCGGAGGTGAAGGCATGGAGCTTGTGTGCGTGTTGAGCATACGCGACAACGTCAGGAAAGAGGCTGTAGACGCAATACGTCAGGTGCGCAACGCAGGGATTCAGGTGATTATGGTTACCGGAGACAGGAAGGAGACAGCAACAGCTATCGCAAAAGAAGCAGGACTCATAACCAGCCCCGAAGAAATTGCTATGACCTCGCAGGAAATGGCGGCCAAGACTGACGACGAACTGAAGGCGATTCTGCCGAGACTGCGTGTGATTTCGAGAGCGTTGCCTTCCGACAAGAGCAGGCTGGTAAAAATCGCGCAAGAGCTGAATCTTGTTGTTGGCATGACCGGTGACGGAGTGAATGACTCTCCTGCACTGAAGAAGGCTGATGTTGGGTTTGCGATGGGTTCCGGTACCGAAGTAGCAAAAGAGGCTGGGGACATCACGATTCTGGATGACAACTTCAAGTCGATAGCGAAGGCGATACTTTACGGGCGTACGATGTTCAAGAGCATACGGAAGTTTTTGGTGTTCCAGCTGACGGTGAACGTGTCTGCTGTGGCGATATGCTTTATCGGGCCGATGTTTGGCGAGAACGTGATACTGACGGTGATTCAGCTGCTGCTCATCAACTTAGCGATGGACACGCTTGCGGCGATAGCGTTCGGGACTGAGCCGCCGAGAGATGTCTACATGACGGAGAAGCCTATACCCAGAGACGAGAACATCATCACGAAGGACATGCTGACGGATAT
>JAFTBT010000041.1 GCA_017455085.1 Synergistaceae bacterium | reverse complement strand
TGCCGCTATGCTCGGAGTACTTCCGGCGGGAATGGCTGGATGTTTCGCGTTCATGATCGTGTGCGGGGCTATCCTTCAGGAACTCGGAGACCACCTCCCAATCGTCAACACGTTTTTAGGCGGCGGCCCGGTCGTGATAATTTTCGGTATGGGTTTCCTGCGCTACATGAACTTCTTCGGAATGTTTGATGTGATTTCCGGAATCATCGGCAAGGGCGGATCCACGAAGATACTTATGCAGAACATTGATACATTCTTCAAACCTGCAGGGGCATTCCTGGACTTCTACATTGCTGCGTTGATCACAGGCTCTATTCTCGGCATGAACAGAAAACTTCTCGTGAAGGCTGCTGCTAGATATTTCCCTGCAATTTTCGGAGCTATAGCGGTATCCTTCGGGCTTGCTGCGTTCGCTGGGAGCATTACGGGCTTCGGAGTGGTGAAGGCCATACTCCTTATCGCACTGCCTATCATGGGCGGCGGAATGGGTGCGGGAGCAGTTCCCCTCAGCAAAATTTTCGAATCGTCAGGCACAATGACCGCAGAACAGGCAATCTCAATCATGAATCCCGCAGTAGCTTCGGCAATGCAACGTCAATAGTCCTTGCTGGAATCTTGGTGAAGATACTTGCAGGAAAATTCTTCAACGGTCAAGGCCAGCTCATGAGGGCCGGTGCAGACGATGACCCCGCAGAGTTCGAGATCTCCCCAGAGATGCAGGCCAAGCGCGACCACATTACTGTTGCAAGTATGGGCATAGGTCTTTTAGCGGCAACATCATTCTTTGCGTGGGGGTATATAGTCGCAGGGATCTGGATTAAGCTCGTTCCGTCAGTGAACATTCACGCGTACGCATGGATGATAATTTCTGTGGCACTGAGCAAGGTCTTCAACGTCCTTCCGGAATTTATCGAGGTCGCATGCTATCAGTGGTTCCAGTTCGTGATGAAGAATCTAACCTCAATGCTGATGGTCGGAATCGGACTGTGCTAACTGAGTCTTGACGTGGTTATCGAGAGTTTCTCCCTGACGTATTTACTATTATGCTTCCTGTCGTGCATAGGAGCGTTCATCGGAGCTGCAGTTATCGGTGCGTTCGTGGGGTTCTACCCTGTGGAGGCAGGAATCACTGCCGGCTGTGCATGTCGAACATGGGCGGAACTGGAGACGTTGCGGTGCTGAGTGCTGCTCACAGAATGGAGCTGATGCCGTTTGCGCAAATCTCTTCGCGTCTGGGCGGAGCAATCATCCTCATAATGGGATCACTAATGCTCTCAACGTTAGGAAGTATGCTGTAGAGAGGGATTATTCACCATGAAGAGATTACTATTAGCGTTCGTGATTGCCTGTATTTTCGTGAGCAGTGCATATGCTGACGGTATGCGTATGGGCTCACTGACTCAGCAGAACATGACCGAAGAAGAATTTGCAGCGTTCATAAAGTCTCAGGAGCGTAATTTTTTCGGCTGGAAAGTCCTCAACACACATCACCGTCCTGAAGACACATTCACGTATTACGACTCATTGACGGCTATGCTGATGGCTCTCAGGGCGGGCAAGATTGATGAGGCGGCACTCCCTGAACCTGCAGCGGAGTACGTTGTGAACACAAACCCGACATTTGAGATCTCGTGCGCACTTCACTCGCGGACAACATATCTTGCTTTGGGTTTCAAGAATGACGATAAAGGCCTCAGGCTCTGCGAAATGTTCAACGAAGCTCTTGCATCAATGAGGGCTGATCGGAAATTGAGCATCCTCACAGCAGAATATCTCAGCACTCCGGGCAAATCACAGCCCCATGCGGCAAAGTTCGGACATGTTGACGGTGCGGAGACGCTGAAAGTTGCCGTAACTGGTGATCTTCCGCCGATGGACATGATAGCCCCCGACGGAACACCCATAGGCTTCAACACTGCGGTACTCTCGGAGATAGGCAGAAGGCTCGGCGTGAACATTGAGCTTGTGAGCATAGAGTCCGGCGCAAGAACCAGCGCGTTGACTTCGGGAAGAGTGGACGTAGTTTTCTGGTATCAGATCTACGAGGGAGTCGACAAGCAGCCAGATGCTCCTGAAGGCGTATTGCTGTCCAACAGATATTACGAGTGGGATAATTTTATGCACCTGAGGCACTTTGTGAGGTAACATGCCGTGTCTTAGCTGCAACAAGTCTCCTGCTGAGTACAGCTTCAGAGTCCTAGAGATTCACACCCTTCACGTGAGGGATTTCGACGGCGAGAAACTGATTCAGTCATTGGGAGAAGAAAGAGAGTATGAAGTATGTGCGGCCTGTGTCTCTTCGGAGATGCGGGCTGTACTTTTTCCGGCAGTCCGGATTCTGAAGGAGTGTGCGGGATTCGGGGTGCTTGCGCTTGTGGGGCTGGTGATGAGTCTGACTCTGAGCCTGAATGCAGAGATGATGACAGCGATTCGGATTCTTGGGCCTGTAGCTATTTTGACGGTGATATCCGGAATTTTCGGGAAGGTGCAGGATATCTGGCCGGAGGAAGATTCTTGCGGGATTTGGCCGTGATGAGGCGGAGAGATTTTCTGCGTGGGAGTGTGTCCTGAGGAATGCTCCCAAAAAGTACAACAACAACGACATCACATACATTCCCATTGATAACGAGACTATGAACATGAGTGCGTCAGAACTTGCAGAGAAGTATAATCTTGTCCCGGCAATCTCAAGGCAGGTTCATGATGTCATGCTCACAAATTCCTGATGGCAGATTCGAGTGCCGCTATGTTGTCGCAGAATTGCACCTGTGTATCAACGCCCAAGAAAGAATACACAGCCTCACATTTTCGTGAAAATCTCTTGTCCATACTGATGAAGTAGTCCGCAGCTGTTGCGTAAATGCAGTGAGTAGTGTCATGTATTGAGGATAATGCATTTTCTTCCTTTTTTTCTGCGTGATAGCCGCACAGGTTAAGTATTCCCATGAGGATTTCTATAGTGTACTCAAGCTCTTTGTGAGAATGCTTCAGCCTTGTGTTGTAGATTCCTTTTTTGAGGTAGAGATCTTCCGGCAATCTTCTGTCTGTCCCTGAGATAAGCATACTAGCAAGCATTCTTAGTGAGTGATTCTGTGCTCTCACGATCTCTATGCTGTGTTCGTTGAAGTTGTCAACACGATCCTTCACTGCTAGATAGTCCCAGATCTCAGCGGGTGCTATATTGGAGATGAATTGATTGCGTCTATCTTCTTCACGCATTTTAGTGTAATGTTCGCTGTCTGTCTGGAATCTTGCCTTACTGTCCTGCTCTACTATAGCTGTGGTGTCTAAGGTTTTCACTCTCCGGTAAACTGTGCTGGTTTTCTCGTGCATAATCACTAGACCTTTATCCGAAGGCAGAATCTCAGTAGAGTGTGTTATCTCGTCAATAATCTTCAGTAGTTCAGCAGTCCCGGCTTTGTGCGGAGAATTTGGCAGGGCATCGACACGGTACACTTCCTCAATGTGAGCAGGACTGTACAGCACTTGAATGCATTCACTATCGCACCTAGTTGACACAAAATCTCTAAGCCTCCTGCATTTTTGGCAGTTGATATACACGTTGTGATCCAGATAGATTTTCATGAAATTGCACCCTCCAAACATAGCAGTATTATAGTTTGACAATTACAAGTATACATAATATTTTAGGTCATCACTTCAAATCTTCACAATGCAAGGAGCTGTTTTCATGAATGAGAGTTTTTCTGCTGCCGCTAGGGTAGTCCTGCCGATGATGCTGCTGATGTTTGTGGGTTTTCTTGTCCGCAAAGGAGGCTACATAGACCGCCCCGCAATGAAGCAGTACGACCGGTTGATATTCATCCTGTTTATGCCTGTGCTGATGTTCAAGAACATATACGACATGGATTTCTCGCAGGGATTCGCCATGAAGGAGATGCTATTTGCTGGAGTGGGCCTGCTGGTGAATTTCGTGTTCAGCATGACGTTTCCGAAGCTCCTCACGAATGACGGCAACAAGTCCTCAGTGATAGGTCAGGCAGTTGTTCGTGGAAACTACATACTTTTCGGGGTAGCAGTCTCTGAAGCGATGTACGGCGAAGGGAATATCGGGGCGGTTGTGATGCTGGGAGTACTGGTGATTCCGCTGATAAATATATTCTCTGCTGTGATACTTGAGGTGAATCGTTCGGGTCGGGCAGATTTCGGGAAGTTGTGCCTTGCGATTCTTAAGAACCCCATGATTATCGGAGCAATTCTAGCATTCATCTTCAAGTTTTTTGCGATACCGATATACGCGCCTGTATGGTCAGTGATCCGGAGCATAGCGAATTCCACGACAACAATCAGCTTCATATCTTTGGGTGTTGGTCTGGACATGATGCAGGCAGTTGCAGGCAAGAGATTATTGCTGTGGGGTGTGTTCTTGAGGATGATAGTCGTTCCGTTAGTGTTTATGCCTGTGGCGGTGCTTGCGGGATTCAGGGGGCAGAGTCTTTGTGCGATGATGATAGTGTTTGCGGCACCGTCAGCAGTAGCTTCGTATCCTATGGCCGTAGCGATGGGGGCGGACGGGCAGCTAGCGGGTCAGCTTGTGTGCGTAACAACGATACTTTCTGTGTTCACAATATTCATGTGGACGTTTAGGCTGCATAGCTTGGGGATGATGTGATGAGCGATAAGTTTATGAAGTTTATTAGATCCGGTTCAGGTATATTCTCTATAGTCTGCTTAGTTGCTGCTGTTCCGTTTACCAAAAGCGTAGATGAGATATTCGGGGCAGTAATGTTAGACTTGATATTGTTCTCTGTGTTGTATCCTGCATTATTAATTCTCGAAAGCTCCAACAAAAGGCGCGGGATAATTTTTGCGTCCGTATATATCTCTATTGCGATGGTGATTATGCTCTTGATGGCCTTTAAGCTGAATTTCTCCATAAGGACAGACTCACATAGCAAAGTGGTTATGTCATTATTGCTTGTTCACCTGTTTGGGCTGTGTAGCGCAGGACTCTACAAGGGCATAAAACGTTATCAGAACCGAGGGCTTTACTCCGAACGCAAGACTACCGAAACTGTCGGCACGTGGAATGACGAATACGACATCACTACTGCAAGCTCCATAGCTGAAGGATTCTGCGACATGTTGGAGAAAAGAGGCCTGCAGAGATTCTTAATGCGGGACTTCACAACATCAACATTTCTATCATACGGCGACTTTGATGACAGGAACATAACCCATAAGAAACTACAAGGTCTACTGCTGGATATTCTGCGTTTTCTTGAACTGCCCGATGTTGTAGCATTAGTGATCGAATATGTCTCAGACTCAGGGACAAACAAAACTCAAGTCGGAAGTTACAGCAGAGAGTCTCAAGTCAGAACTATCACCGTGAAAATCATGGACTATTACGGCCCGAATAATGCCGTTGCCATACTCTGCCACGAATGCACACACTACTTCATGGAATACAACCGCCTGAACTGGAAAGATACAGACCTCAACGAGCAGAGAACAGATATTGTTGCGAACTTGATCGGCTTCAACAGAATCATGATAGACGGCTACAGGACAATCGAGACCGTCAAAGTTTCCGGAAATATTCAGACCACCACGACACACAAGATCGGCTACATAGACGTGAAGGACTGTGAGGACTTGGGGCGTTTTCTGGAACACAGACGCAAAGGACTCAGGGCAAAGCAGAAAGCAGAGCAGGAATTTTCGGAGATCAGGCAGAAATTTATGCAGCACCTAGACACGGCCAAGACTCTGGTGTTTCAGCTTGAGCATATTGACTTCACAAGAATGAATAACGCAAGCCCTGAACATGTCGCAAAAATTCAGGCTGTACTCATGGAGAAAGAGACCAGAAATATCCCAGCAGAGCTTAACAGATTCGAGAGATGCCTAGCCGGTAATCCGGACATGCCCAAGCTGGATAATGAGGCCGAAGCACTCAGCAGGTTATGTACAGATTTGGTGTTGTGGCTGCAAGTTCTGCAGGGGCGATGAAATTTGCGTTAGGCTTTGTGAGATGATATTATGCTCTCAGAAAAATTTGAGACGTGAAACTTTTCCGAAGGGAGCATACAAAAATGGGACTGGCAGCAAAATTCTTCAGCAATGCAGCAAAACCTTCCGGCCTTATGGGTAAAATCATGATCGCTGGTATGAATATCTTTCACGCCCGTGTAGCTCATTGGGGTATGTCTCACATGAATATCCCTGCCCCGTCGAAAATTGCAGAACTCGGCTGCGGAGGCGGAAAAAACATCGCAGACCTCCTCAAGAAATACCCTCACTGTCACGTAACTGGAGTAGACTATTCCCCGCTATCTCTGGAGAAAGCAAAGGCTCTCAACTCCGACATGATCGCTTCCGGAAGGTGTGAACTTGTTGAAGGCGATGTGTCCTCTCTGAAGTTTGAGGACGGAAAATTTGACCTAGCTACTGCGTTCGAGACGATATACTTTTGGCCTGGACTAGTGAAGTGTTTCGGGGAGGTCAGGAGGATCCTCAAGGACGGGGGACATTTCGTGATAGTGAGCGAATCTGACGGCAAGGACAAGCCCAGCCAGTGGTTCAACAGCATCATTGACGCTATGAATCTCTACACTCCCGAAGAAATCGAGGCAGCACTACACTCCGCAGGCTTCGAGGAGATTCATACCGAGCATCACCCTTCGCAGTCGTGGCTGGTCATCACCGCAAAGAAATAGGCACAAAAATTCCCGGCCATGTTTTCACGCACAGCCGGGACAAATTTTCTCAAATACTACTTATCCGTTCATGACTACTTGCCCATTGCGGCATTCTTACCAGCAATACGCCCGAACACTACTCCGTCAGTCAGAGCATTTCCGCCGACTCTGTTCGACCCGTGAATCCCTCCGGTAACTTCTCCGGCAGCATACAGACCGGCAATCACGCTTCCGTCCTCACGCAGAACCTGAGCTTCCGTGTTGATCTTCAGGCCTCCCATTGTGTGGTGCAGTGTCGGGGAAAGCGGCACACAGTAAAACGGTGCTTTGCCGATCGGGAGCTCTACCTCGTCCTTCTCGAAATCGGTATCTTTGCCCGCAGCAACCAGCTCGTTATACCTCGCAACAGTCGCCTTCAGGCCTTCGGGGTCAATTCCTGCCTTCTTGGCCAAATCCTCAAGTGAGTCCCCTACGTATAGATATTTCTTGCTGGTGAGATTCTCAAGCTCCGCAGCAGGAAGCTCCTTCACTCCCGCGTAAAAGCCTCCCTCACTGTCAAAAATCGAGTACATAATCTGCCCGGGCTGTGCAATCGTAGCGTTCGAGATCACATCTCTGCGTCCGCTCTCCTCCACAAAACGCTTGCCGAGTTTGTTCACGTATATCGAGTTCTTGATGACTCCCGCAAAATGACTCTGAAGTCCTCCGGTCATGGGGTTTCCATGCGGATGAATCTGTATGTACTCCATTCCTGTCGTAGCAGCTCCCGCAGCAGTACCCATAGTGATTCCGTCTCCTGTGGATGTCGGAGCGTTCGAGGTCGGCAGTCCGGAGAGTCCGTTATACTTCTTGACCAGTTCCGCGCTTGCAGCATAGCCTCCTGTAGCCAGAATCACCGCATTTTTCGCAGTGAAGTGATATTCTTGGCCGTTCTTTGTGTCGAACGCAATCACTCCCGTAACTTTCCCCGCGTCATTCTTCGTGAGGGACTCAGCCTTGCAGTTCAGCACGACCTTTCCGCCGAGCTCATCAACCCTTTTCGCGAGGGGAGCAATGAATCCGTTATAGGCAATCTTGTCCTTCTCGTCGAGGCTTCTCGGCCACAGTCCGCCTATAGTCTGGTACACCATCTCCGTCCATTGAGTGCCGTGTTCCGTGAGCCAGTGCCTAGCTTCGAGCGCATGACTGCACAACACCTTCACGAGTTCGGGGTCTGCCTTGAAGTCTCCGGCCTCCAGCGTGTTCTGAATGAATCTCTCCACACTGTCCTCAACAGGAGGGTTCATTTTGCTCTGTCTCTCCGGGTCTGGAGCGTTCAGAGTCCCGCCAGCACGTGCTGTGTTTCCGCCGATCATCTCGTTCTTTTCGAGAATAATCACTGTTGCGCCGTTCTCCAGTGCCTCAGTAGCTGCTGCGAATCCTGCTCCGCCTGCTCCCACGATAATCACGTCAGCAGTCATCTCTACGGGTTCAGCCTTCTTTTCTGGATAGGCTATTTTGCGAGCCTCAAGCACTGACAGGGAGACTCCGGACTGTTTCAGGCACTCACGCACTCCCGCCAAAAACGCACTGCTCGTAACTGTTGCGCCGCTGATCGAGTCACACGCTATCGATTGATTATCCATGATTTCGCTGGTGAGGAGCTTGATTGCTTCGACACCTATGCCGGGAGATTCCGTGTGTTCCGCACCGAGACCAGTAATAGAATTTTCATCACACATCATCGTTACCTTGATGGGGCCGTTGTGTCCGGTAACTGTTGCTGTGTACGTCCCGGGCTTGAACTTGCTGACGACTTCGGCAGTTTTTCCGGAGGCCTGAGCTATGCAGTCATCCACAGCGGTTTTCAGAGCGGTTGACGACATTGTTGCGCCGGTCATGCTGTCGACTTTGGTGCTTTGTGCCGCCAGAATAGCAGGTACTAACGTCTCGAATGC
>JAFTBT010000040.1 GCA_017455085.1 Synergistaceae bacterium | reverse complement strand
TTGCAGACGGTTATAATCTACGGTAAGATAATCTACGATCCCCGAAAGCTGATATATTCTGCGTGAGGCACGTTGACTATAGCGGAGTTACTATCGCTTTTGCAGACGGTTATAATCTACGGTAAGATAATCTACGATCCCAGAAGGCTAATATATTCGGAGTGAGCGTACATTATGAAAAAGTTTGCAATTTTGCTTATAGTTTCGGTGCTTTTATCACTGCAAGCTACAAGTTACGCGGCTAAGAAAACACCAGCTAAACGAACAGCACAGCGAGTATCTTCGAGACCGACAATAAATTATACCGGGCTTGCTAAAAAAATTCTGCCGTCCATAGTCAGAATCATTACAGATAAATATGCAGGAAGCGGATTTTTCGTCAGCAGTAAAGGAGATATTCTGACTAATTATCATGTCATTGAAGATGCAGAGAGTATTACGGTGTCTTACGGAAAAAATGCGCCTGTCTACGCGTATATTAAGGGTGTCGATATTGACTGGGATATGGCGTTGCTGTCAATAAAAACGTCTCAGGTTGTACCATTCCTGAAAATCAGCAAGAACCTTCCGGAACAGGGAGAAGAAATTATGGCTGTAGGCAACCCTAAAGGCCTTGAAGGGACAATCTCCAACGGTATAGTGTCAGCTTTCAGGGACAATAACAGATGGATTCAGTTTACCGCACCTGTGTCTGAAGGCTCAAGCGGAGGAGCATTGATCAATGCTGCTGGTGAAGTTGTAGGAATGCCGACATTACTTTTTCGTGAAGGGCAGAACCTGAACTTTGCGATTTCCGCTTCAGTATTAGCTAGTTTTCTTCATCCAGCCAAAGACAATGACCCTGCAATGCCGAACATAAAAGCACAGAAAAGTATGACTGACGAAGAGTGGAATAAATTATGGAACGGTGATAACAGTTTCGAGAGCAATTCTGATAGTGCTTTCGACCTTTGGACTATATATAATGACTTTCCAATGTACTAAAAAGGGGTGCAAATATAAATGGCAGAACAGATTTTAACGATAGCAGATTTCATAAAACAGACAATAGTACAGGTTACGAACGGCCTGCATGATGCGCAGAAAGAAGTCCGCAGCCAAGGTACTCAGATATTCCCCAACTCTTACGGCGATTCATCAGAGACAACGAATATTGATTTTGACCTTGCAGTGACTCATACATCAAATGACAGCAATGCAAAACTTGGAGTAGCATTAGGCTGGATCAAAGCAGGAATGAGTAGCGGTGAATCGGTTGCAGAGTTTGTGAATCACGTAAAGTTCAGCGTGAAAGTCGGATTTGTTGTATTCAATTCAGCCGACTCAAAAAAACCTCGTCATATTCCCATAAGATACAGTGGGGAAAATTTAGGGGATGATTAGCTATGCATATCAGGGCAGTATACCCCGGCTCATTTGACCCCATCACCAATGGCCATATCTACATCGCTGAACGCGCCGCCGCAGTCTTCGACGAAGTCATCGTCAGCATCCTCGTCAACGAACGCAAACAATCAGCCTTCACCGTAGAAGAACGCTGCACTATGGCTCGCGAGAGTCTCTCTCACGTCAAAAACATCACCGTCGGCAGCTTCAACGGCCTCTTAGTTGACTACGTGAGGCAGCAAAACGCCGGAGTCATTATTCGCGGACTTCGGGCTATGAGCGATTTCGAGTACGAGTTCCAGATGGCTCTCATGAATAGGCAGCTCGCTCCAGAGATAGAGACATTCTTTATCGTTACTGACCCAAAGTATTCGTATGTGTCGAGTTCCAGCGTGAGAGAGATTTTTCACTTCGGCGGGACAGTCAGGGATGTGGTGCCTGCCGGAGTGTATGAACGCCTTCGGGAACGCTACAGCACTAGCCATGAATAGCACGGAGAAAGCATATTTTTTCTGGAGTGAACATCAACACTTAGCCTGATATCCGGACTTGTTGATTCGGTCTCATAATTCGGCGCGATTCTTCTTCCACAAGATCAAGCTACTCATTTACTCAAAGCTGCCCTGCAATTTTCGACATGATTATTGCTACATCAGGTACAGCCCGCGAAATTTAGGGTATAATCACAAATACGTATAACACACTGTATTTCACACACATATCTATTCATTCATAAGGAGGAAAATTTATTGATGCGCAGATATTTTTGGCATACTCTCCTGCTTGTCGCATTCATGCTATCTATTACTCCGCCGATCCCAGCCGCTTCACCCAGAATCATCATGAACAGTGACGCTCATGTCGGCGAGCAGACAGTCATAGCAGTGGACGCTTCAGGCATTCCGTCAGGCGGTTCAGTCGAGTGGTCAGTCAGTCCCACAACCGGACAAAACCCCGACAGAATTTCGCTCCGCTCCGGTGGTAGAGAATGTGCCTTCACTCCGCTGGACACACACCCCGTCAAAGTCGTTGCCTCTTTCGTGAACAGGGACGGCGATGTCATCTCCACCACAGAGACACTCATCACTCCCAAAGAGTTCACAGTCAACATTGCTGTCGTAGTCGATAAGCCTTTGACGCTTTGGGACTCCGCAAGACGCTCGAACTACGTACTGAGTCCCGATATCCTCATGGCAAACACACCTATCCGGATTCGTGCATCACTGAGTCCGGCGTTCAGGGGACAACATAATTTTAGGTGGACAGCCGACGCAGCTACTGCCCTCATGAGTCAGGACAAAGATGATATTTTCATCAGGCGCGGAAGTATCGGCGAGAGTGAGCTCACTGTTACGGCCTTCAACCAGTCAGGAGTCAGACTCGGAAGCGGAGAAAGCAAAGTATACATCACTCTTCCTGTGTCGACATTCGAGGATGCAGCCAGTGAGCGCGAGGCATGGCAGACATGGCAGAGAGCTCTTGCACTGTGGGAGAGCCGGAACTATCCGGAAGCAGTACAGCTTGCACAGAAAGCAGCAGACCTTTCACCCAGAGACAAGGAAATCATGGACGGAATGCGGGCAATCAATGCAAACTATGCGAGATTCACGAAGGCCACGAAATTGCGTGAGGATGCCGCTGTTCTGGAGAGCAGACGACTCTACGATGACGCTCTCAAGAATCTACGGGCTGCCCAAGTGATTTGGCCTATAGACACCGGAACTGAAGAGATCGCCGAAGCTGAACGCAAGGTGAACGAGTACAGACTCCTCCTTCAGCAAGCAAACTGGTTACGCGACACTGCCAGTGCATACGACAACGAAAACATGTTTGAAGACGCACTCGAGTACTATTCACGGAGCATTGCGCTTGTGTCCAGTGATGCAGTTATCGACAGGATGAACAGAATCCGCAACAGACTCACACTCATAGCTGACGCGGACAGGTACGCCGGAGAAGGCAACACGTTAGAGCGCGAGGGCAAACTTCAGGAGGCACTCAACCATTACGCCGCAAGCCTCCAGAGCAATCCGGACGCTACACTCAGGCAGCACATCGAGGAACTCCAGAGCGTAATATCCAGACGCGAACGTCAGGCCAGAACTCTCTACAACGAGGGCAGAGATTTTCAGAGACGCAACCAGAATCAGGAAGCACTCAAACGCTACACAGAGAGCATGAACGTCTGGGAGAATGATGACGCTCGCCAGAGAATCAGACAGCTCAACAGAGTCAAGCTCCCTCCGGATGAAGTGATACGCGGACCGGAGGACTTCGGCATAGGCACGAAACTTGACGCACAGAAAATGATTCAGGCCGCCGATGAGTTTTACGCTCAGGGGAACATTGACGAAGCAGCTGCACTCTACAGGAAGGCTCAGAGTATTTCACCGTCTAATGAGCTGAGGAACTGGCTGGCGAAACTTGACGGGATCATTAAGGAACGTGATGCAGTGGCCGCCGCGAACAGGCAGATCGCAGAAGCAAATGCGCTCTACAAGGCCGGTAAGGTCAAGGAAGCAATGGAGCTGTATCGTGAGAGCCTGAAGACCCACAAGAACGCAGAAATAGAAGCATTCATCAGAAGGCAGGGGAATTAGCGTGATAACTATAGGATTCTGCAACCTCAAGGGCGGCGTGGGAAAAACTACAGCCTGCCAGAACATTGCAGTAGCTCTCGCAAAGAAAGGCTATAAAGTCGCTGTCGTGGACATGGACCCGCAAAGCAACCTCAGCGCGGGATTCGGAGTAACTCCTAAGGAGACGGAAGCACAGGTGTTTGACTTGCTGTCTGGCAGTGCATCTTGGGATGATATAGTCTGCCGCAGAGAAGGAGTAGATATTATTCCGAGCTGCCTGAATCTGGCTATGGCTGAACTCAACGAACAGAGTCCCGTCACCAGAAACACAGCCCTCCGTGAAGCACTGGGTAGGATTGCCCCGGACAGGTACGACTTAGTTTTGCTGGACAGCCCCCCGCAGTTGGGAGTGTTTACGCGTAATGTCTTGGCCGCCGCACAGAAAATCATTGTGCCTATGGACGGAGGATTCTACAGTTTGTTCGGGCTGCGACTGCTGAACGGAGCGATGCCGGTGTTCCATCAAAGGCTGAATAGTGAGCTTGAGATACTGGGTATCCTGATGACGAACTATCACCCTAGATTCTCGATTGCACATAATATTTACGAGGAAGTGAGCCGAACGTTTGGGAATCTGGTTTTCAGGAACAGCATACGCCAGAACGTGAGCCTGATTGAAGCGTCAAGTATGGGTATGTCAATTTTCGAGTATGCGCCGAAGTCGAAGGGTGCGGACTGTTATCGTGACGTTGCTGATGAGCTGCTGCAAAAGCTGGGGATGACTCATGAGCCTCATGTGCTGGGAACGCCGAAGCCGGAGCCGGAGCCAGAAACACAGCCCGAACCGAAATCACAGCCCGAGCCTGAACCGGAGCCGTTGCCGCCGCTGATAGATACTCTGCTGGAGAATGAGCCGGAAGACCCGGAAATACCCGATGAGTCACAAGATGACCCTGTGTTTGTAGAGCTGGAAATGCCTCACGAGCAGGAAACCCCCCAAGAGCCCGCGCAGAAAACCCCTCAGCCGACATCAACGCGGAACGCCTACGAAGAAGGCATAATGCAGTCTGTGCTGGATATGCTTCCGGAGAGCCGCAAACCTATGTGGAATCAGATTCTTGCGTCCGTGAGCAGCATTACACGCGCCGAGATTGATGCTCCTGCTCTTCGTGAGGATTTCGAGAACGCTGACCGGGAACGCTATAAATTCTACGTCCTGAATGATGAGCGCGATACTTTCTGGCCTGTGTCGTATCCAGACCAGATTATTGACCCGATGAGATGCGTCATGAAGTTTGACGAGTACGACGGGTCTGCTGAAGTGTATATTTAGTGAGAGAAATTGCGCCCTCTGGAGGAATCTTCAGGGGGTATATTTTTATGGGAGGGATGACATGTGAAAGTAGTATCCGTGATCAACTACAAGGGCGGTGTTGGGAAATCTACGTTGGCTGCGAATCTTGGGGCATATGCGGCATCAGTGGGAAGGCGTGTGCTGATGATAGACATGGACCCGCAGACACATTTGACGTTCAGCTTCATGACACCTGATGAGTGGCGTGAGAAGTATGCGGAAAATATGACGTTCAAGAATTATTTCGAGGCAGTAATAAATGGTGATTTTGTGCTGCCATCGTTGAAGAGATTCCTGATTCCGCTGACGAACTGGGATAAGCTGAAGCTGGGTGATGAGAAATTTGACCTGATAAGCTCACATTTGGGGCTGGTGGATCTTGATACGGAACTTGCGAGCATGATAGTAGTCAGCAACGATAATATTAAGGCCTCAAGCTCACTAAAAACGTTCAGCTATCTTCGCAACGGTCTGGAGGAGCTACAGGGTGAGTACGACATAGCGATAATAGACTGTCCGCCGACGTTCGGGGTGTCTGTGAAGAATGCACTGTTTGCGAGCGACTACTATATTATTCCTGCGAGACTGGACTATCTTTCTATGCTGGGTATTGAGAATCTTGAGGACAAGATAGGAGTCTTCAGGCAGGACTGCGATAAATATATAGACTTTCTGAATAGTTCCGATTATGAGCGGATGGAGCTTTCGTGTCTGGGGATAGTGCCGATGATGGTGACGCTGGTGAAGGGAGATGTGCCGATAACTGCTCAGCGTGAATACATGAAGGCCATGAACGAGAAGGGCTATCACCTATTCCGGTATGTGAGGAACAACGGCTCAGTGTTTGGTGGTGCGCCGAAGGATGGAGTGCCTGCGGTGTTGACGCGGCCGAAGTTCAACCTGACGGCGAGGAAGATAGTGCGTGAGCTGCAGGAGCTTGGGGAGGAGTTTTTGCGGAAGGTGGAGGCGTAAGCAGTGAGGCACTAGTTTTTGGAGCAGCCGATTCATGTATGGGCATACCTACATACGAGTCGGCTCTATGCTCATCTCCTCAACGTGAGTGCGTTGTGTCTACGCGTGAATGTGTCATATCTACATATGAGTGCATCAATCACACTCCGAAAGCATATTATCTCCGCCACGTGAACGAATCCGGAAAATACTCCGCCAATCTCCTCACTATCAGCCCAGCACACAAACTCTTCAATACATCTCCCGGCATCGGCATCACCACAAAATACACCAGTAACGTCCTCGCTCCCAGCTCATTCCCAAGATAGTATCTCGACATCAGATAGTAATACGGAATCCCTACGGCATATATCACCGCCATCCCCGCCAGCCCGCCAAACACCCACGTCCAAAAATTCGGCCTGCACTTCTCCGCAACATACCCAGCTATCCACGCTCCCGGCACAAAACCCAAAATATACCCAAATGTCGGATTCATCACCGAGCCCGTGAACACCGGAAGCCCTATCACTCCCGCAAGCACATACACACACACGCTCACAGCCCCATACTTCCGGCCAAGTACCAGCCCAGACAGCACCACAAACATTGTCTGCAATGTCAAGGGCAATAACGGTGTCGGAATCTTTATGTATGTCCCTATTGTGATAAGAGCAGCAAACAACGCGCACAGTGTCAGATTCTTTGTAGCAGTCATGTCGTCATTCAGTCATTTCGTAACGTCTCACCATGAAGACTTCTCCGCTCCTGAGAGTCTCGCGCTCTCCTGCCTCGTTCAGAATCACAAGCCCTCCTGCGTCATCAATACCCTCAACGTGTCCGAAACACTTCGCATCGTTCTGCATGTATGTGATATTTTCGCCGGTCAGTATCGAGCGTTCACGGTATGCAGCAATAATTCCGGGAGCGTCCAGATTCTCCGCGAAGTCCATAACGTAATCTGCAACCCTCGCGCATAATTCATCACGGCTGAATGTCGGCTCTTCACCTTCAGCAAATACTGCGCCTGCTCTGTCCGCAAACTCTTCCGGAAAATCCCTCGTAGTTATGTTTATGCCTATGCCCGTAATCACGCTTTCTATCTCTCCCGACTCGAAACTGCTCACCGCTTCCGTCAATATGCCCGTGATTTTTCTGCCGCGCAAGTACACATCATTGACCCACTTTATGCCGAGCAAGCCACGCAAATCCGGACACAGCTCCTCAAGTGCAAGACACACCGCTACAGCATCAGCTATCGTGACAATCTGGAAACGTCCAGCATCGATTCTTGGCCGGAGTATCAGCGACATGTACAGCCCTGTGCCTGCTGGAGACTCGAAAGTGTGGCCGTGCCTTCCGCGACCTGAAGTCTGGTGATTCGCGGCGATGAGTGTTCCGTGAGGCGAACCGGAAAAAGCGAGCTTCTTGGCGTAGTTGTTGGTGGAGTCTATTTCGTTGAGGCAGATCACTCGTGAGATTCTGGACTCCGGCTTGAGATTCTGGAGTATGCCGTTTTCGGTGAGAGTATCTCCTGAGTGCACGAGGGAGTAGCCCTTGTTGGTGGAGGCGGCGATTTTGTGGCCGTCTTTACGGAGAGAGGCTATAGCTTTCCAGACTGCGGCGCGGGAGACCCCGAAAGTGTTTGCGAGGTCTTCACCGGATATGTATTTGCCTGAATGTGAGGCTAGTATGCGTAAAATTTTTTGCTTCATATGCGAACTATAAAAACCTTTCTGTTGTTGTCTTGTATGGCCACGAGTGAATATCCTTCTGTTGTTGTAGTCTTCACGGCCACAAGTAATTACCCTTCTGCGGATATTATCTTTCACGGCAAAGTATGAACATCTTTCTGTTGGTATCGTCTTCATGGCGCAGAAAGTTATAGCACACGCTCTCAAAATTGTAAACGCTAATAATTTTCATGGTTGACAATGATAGTCAGTTGCACAAAAAATCGTCATTCAGTTATAATTACGGCATCCAATCTTTTATGTCATCTTAAGGGAGTGTTATAGACTATGGCACTTGCTGCTAATCTTCGTTTACTCAGGAAAAAAGCAGGCTTCACACAAATACAGGTTGCCGAAAAATTAGGAGTGTCCATTGCAACATTGAGACGTTGGGAATCCGGAGAGACCGCTCCCACCGGAACGAGAATTGTCGAGCTTGCAAATTTACTTGGCGTTTCACCTGACGAGATCATCAAGGAAACCGATAACTACCAGATGAATAAGGCCTCATTGCTATTCCCGCACCATGAGTCCAGCAATGGAATGTTAGTGTTTGAGGGGGACGGCACAAGAATCGAGCTTCCCCCTACAGACAAAGGCTACGAGATATTTCAAGACCTCATAGCGAATCTCGTGAACCGTAAACGTCAGCTAAATGCTCAGGCTAACGAAGAATCTCAACAGGACTAGCACACGTAATCCTGTCCGCCCTGTCCGGCTGTGAGCTGCTCGATGTTCTGCATGACAGCATCATTCAGTCCCATAGCCTTGCCGAGTTTGGTGAGGTACTTGCGTTCAGCGTCAGTGTCCACGTTAATGGCCATAAGTGAGGCAGAATACACCTGAGCGGCTAAATCCGGTCTGCCTTTGACGGCGGCAACAATTTTTGCAGTCTCCATTGGTCCTTGCAGCTTCTTGATAACATAGTTCATACCTTCCTGACCTAGTCCGTTATTCTGGAGGCTGCTTGTGATTCTCTGGAACTCTTCCGCGTCGACTTGGCCGTCTGCTTTTGCGGCATCGATCATGGCTGTGATGATGATTTCTGCGTCACTGGCCTGCTGTTGAGGCGAGGGCTGTACGTATTCTTGAGGGACTTGTGCCTGAGGCTGTGATGTTACGCCTGCTGAACCGCCCATAGAGTTTTTGAGGGCCTTATACGCCATCATTCCGAGTAGGCCCATCATTCCGCCGCCGAGAGTGTTTGCTGTGGTGCTGCGTGAACCTCCCATCAATGCGCCGAGTAGTGCTCCTATGCCGCCGGCTGCGAGGTTGTCGCCTCCTACACGCTGTTTGACGGACTGGCCTGCACCCATGAGAGAGCCGAGTAGATCCTGAATGCTGCTGCCTGCGTTGGACATTCTGGAGCTAGCTGCGGGTGAAGCTGACTGAACCATAGAGCCGAGAAGACTCATGAAATCCATGAAAAAATTACTCCTTTCGTGAATGAATAACTGATGTGAAAAATTGTAGCATACTGAAACTTTGACGGATGTTTGCGAGTTTGTGGTATAGTTAGCACATCACAGAAGTCCTCCAGAAATTTCCGGATATACTATGATTTTTGCAGCTACATTTACAACTACAAAAATGTATCGTGAATCATGATTACTGCTATTTTCGCGCTCATACTTTTTTCATTAATACTGCGATAATTTTTGCAAACACCCTCCAAAGTTTGACACCTTACAGAGAAAGCTAAAGAGTCATCATTTGTAGACGCTATGTATTGTACGGTAAAGATAACGTATCATCATTTATAGGTGCTATGATAAAATCTCATTCACCCAATCAATTATCACATTCTTTCAGGGAGGTATTCTCATGAAAAAATTAGTGTGTGCTTTACTCGCACTAGTACTCGTTGTGTCGTGCGTCTCGTTCGCATCCGCAGAGTGGAAGTTCGAGCGCAAAGTCTCCATCGTCTGCCCGTGGGGTGTCGGCGGAGGTGCTGACTCCACCCTTCGCCCAATGGCCAATCTCCTCAAGCCCATTCTCGGCCAAGAAGTCGAGGTCGTCAACGTCACCGGAGGCAACGGCGTTACTGCAATCGAGTACGTCTACAAACAGCCCGCTGACGGCTACACGTTCATGCTCGGGACTCAGAGCCTGTTCATGCAGGACATTCAAGGCACTACGTCAATGAACTTCAAAGACGAGTTTGTTCCTGTGGCGCGTCTTGTCCACGCAATCAACGTCATCACCGCGTCAAAGAAGGCTATGGACAAAAAAGGCTACAAGTCATTTTCCGAAATGCGCAAGTACGTTCAGGAAAACCCCTTCGAAGTCAGTGTAGGTATGCTCACCAGCACAGGCCTTGACGGCGCATCACTCAAGCAGGCACTCGAAGGCCTCGACATTCTGGATGTGTCGTACCCTTCCGGCTCAGAGATGAACTCTGCACTTGTCGGCGGGCATATCGACATTATGGTTACCGGCACTGACGAAATCGAGGGACTCATCGCTGCGGGTGATGTCGTTCCGTTATTGGCACTGTGCGAGACCAGAATGAAGCGTTACCCCAACGTAGAGTGTTCTGTGGAGCTGGGCATTAACTCAGTGCTTGGCCCGGCAAGAGGCATATTCGCGAAAAAGGGAACTCCTCAGGAAGCAATCGATGCACTGGCTGCCGCTGTCGAACAGGCCGCAAAAGATCCGTCATGGGTTGCGTTCCTTCAGCAGGGATGCTATGACGAAAGACCCGGATTCGCCGGCCCTGCAGAGTACGCCGCTGACTGCGAGAAAGACTACAAGCTGCTCACCGACTACCTCAAGGCCGAAGGCGTTATGAAGAAAGACTATTACGCGAAATAGTCATAACACACTTTTACGGGGCTAACCACTGCCCCAATTTTTTATGTGAGGTGAATTTTAGTGTTTGAGTTAATCTGCAACGTATTACTTTGGCTCGGACTGCTATATGCGTACTGTTTCAACGTGCTTGAAGCTCCAGTACCCGCCAGAGTCGCGCGCAACCCCTACACCCTGAAGCCCGACATGTGGCCTAAGGCAATAATTATCCTTCTGCTCATCTGCATAGCTATCAATATCATCAACATCATCAGGAAAAACAAAGGCAACCCAGATTTCACGTTCGCGTCAATGTTCTCCATCAAGGTCAGACGCTGGATCGGAATGTTCCTAGTTGTCGGAGCAAGTTTCGTACTCGAACCATTGGGCTACATGGCTACGTGTTTCCTCGTGCTGTTCCTGTATGGCCTATTGCTCGGACAGACTCATGTTTTCCGGCTGCTGGTCTTTTCCGTAGTGATAACGTTCGTGCTGTATATAGTCTTCAGCGTGCTACTGAGTGTGAATCTTCCGCGCGGGACTATTCCGGAGCTTCGGGAGTTCTCGCTGTACGTTGAGGGACTCGTTGCGTCCGTGAAGTCAATGTTTATGTAGAGGAGGCAGAAATCATGACAACATGGGAATTATTCACAAACGGTTTCAGCGTCCTAATGGATCCGTACACGTTCTTGATGGTCGTGTTCGCAATCGTGGTAGGTACAATTTTCGGAGCATTGCCCGGAGTCAGCGCAACAATGGCCGTAGCACTTGGCCTGCCGTTCACGTACTCAATGCAGCCGATCCCTGCGATAGTGTTTCTTGTGGCGGTGTACTGCTCATCCATCACGGGCGGAAGCATCACAGCAATACTCTTCAAGATACCCGGAGTCCCCTCAAGCGCACCGACTACGTTTGACGGCTACCCTATGGCTCAGCGTGGCGAGGCAGGCAAAGCACTCGGAATCGCACTCGGAAGTTCGGCAATAGGCGGACTCGTGTCTGCTCTGGCAATGCTCACGCTCTCACCCCAGCTCACGCAGGCGGCACTATCCTTCAGCCCTTCGGATATATTCGCGGTTACGTTTATGGGTCTGTCGATTCTTACGTGCCTAGACTCCAAAAATATACTGCGCACGTTAATATCCGGCCTGTTGGGTTTGTTGCTGGCATGTGTCGGCCAAGACCCTATGTATGCAGTGCAGAGACTCACCTTCGGGAGCGGAGAGCTTATCGCTGGGCTGGAGATGATTCCGGTGCTGATAGGTATATTCGCGGTTACTGAAGTCCTCAAGCAGACGGACAAGCGCAAGAAACTTTCTGCTGACGAGGGCAATGCGAGCGTCAACACAAAAATGCCGTCATTTCGTGAATGGTGGGGCATCAAGTGGCTGTTGGCGAGGTGTTCAGTGATCGGGACAATCATCGGTATACTTCCGGGAGCCGGCGCAACAATAGCGTCCTTCCTGTGCTACTCAAGCGAGACCAAACTCTCAAAGCACCCCGAAAAGTTCGGTACAGGAATCATTGACGGAATAGCTGCCTCCGAGACCGCGAACAATGCCGCAACTGGCGGAGCGATGGTGCCGCTGCTGTCTCTGGGAATCCCGGGCGGGAATGCTGCTGCGGTAATGATGAGTGCGCTGGTGCTGAAGGGTGTACAGTTAGGGCCGCTGCTCTTGGTGAATCAGCCTCAGTACTTGAGTGCGACGTTTGCGTCAATGGTGGTAACGAACATCCTGATGGTCGTAGTGGCTATAGCGATTGCGAAGGTGTTTGCGCAGATTCTTGCAGTGCCGTACTCGTATTTAGGGCCGATAATCATCATGCTGGCGATTATTGGGTCATATGCTACGAACATGAGCATAGCTGACGTGAAGATCATGGCCATTGCGGGCGTGATAGGGCTGGTGATTTCTGCGTGCCACTTCAACAGTGCGGCTCTGATTCTGGGCTTGGTGCTGGGTGTGATCTGTGAGGGCAACTTCAGCAGAGCATATACCATTTCGCGGGCTGACGTTGTGGCGATGTTCGCGAGACCTGTTGCGGGTACGTTGATGGTCATCAGTATAGTGCTGTTACTGTGGCCGATAGTGTCCGGAGTTTTCAGGAAGAAAGATAACTAGGAATTTACGGCCTCTCCTGAAAAATGGGGAGGCTTTATGTTATTGGGAGGTTATTATGCTTGCCCTAAAGGTTGAGGCTCAAAAATTCACGTTCACTTCACAGAAAGACTTGGCCGCAATATCGAGAGTGCTGGAGTTCGTGGAGATTAAGGCCGCAGAGTTCGGGGCATCCCCAAAAGACTCTGTCAGTATGTGCGAAGAGTCCCTAGTTAAGCTGCTGGGACATGCAGATTTTTCTGACGGCAAACCCATAAACGCCGAAGTGTCCGCACGGAAATTCATGGGCAACGTGAGATTTACCCTGAGAGTTCCCGGCGAATCGTTCGACTTTATGAAGAGCTTACGGAGCGATGTATTTTTTGACTCTGAGGAGCTTTCACCAGACGCGGAAGACGCAATCAACAATATATTCCTGCATATTTTCGAGGACAGACTTCGGTACACTCACAGGAACGGCCATAACTATATACGTATCACCGCAGTAAAATCGCCGTATGCTTCGATGTTCAGGATACTCGGAGCAATAGTGTTTGCAGTGATCGCGGGACTGATCCTGAAGAATTATGCCTCCAGTGAATTTTGCGGCCTCGTGAGTCAAAACATACTGTCCCCCGTGCGTAATTCCCTGATGAACGCCCTGAAGATGGTTGCTGTGCCGTTAGTGTTCTTTGCGCTGGTGTCATGCATAGCCCGTTTCGGGAATCTTGCCGACATGCGCAAGACTGGACTCCGGTGTTTGAGCTTTATGTTCTCTGCGCAGACTGTCAGCTCTGTGATAGCAGTGTTAGTGTTCTTCGCGATGAGGCATATGTTCATTTCGTCAGCGGGGAGTCTCTCGCATATGGTGCAGGTTTCAGAGGAGGGCAGCAGGAATCTTTTCGTGGAGTTCCTCAGTAAGATAGTGCCTAAAAGTTTTCTGACGCCGTTTATCGAGTCTGATATATTGCAGCTGTTGTTGCTGGCTGTCCTGTTCGGTATAGCAATCAAGGCCGCCAACGCCAAGACTATGCAGACTCTTATGGAGGAGGCTAACAACGTCTTCACCCAAGCGATGACGATAATTATGAAGTTCGTACCTGTGCTGGTGTTCTGCTCGATAACGGATCAGTTCATCTCTTCGGGCTTCAGCGTCATCACAAGGCTTGCGGGACTCATAGCTGCGTGTGTTGTGAGCTATCTTGCTGCGGGGTGTGTGTACTGTGTTGCTGTGCGTCTGAGCGGGTGCATGAGTGTATCGAGGCTGCTTCATGGTACAGCGTCGGCAATGCTTGTGTCACTGTCGGTACTAACGAGGGGTGCGACTGTTCCCACGAACATGGAGGCCTGCGAAAAATTGGGGATAAAGCCGGAAGTCTACTCTATGTCCGTCCCGATGGCGAATATCTTCAACAGAAATGGGCATACTGTGAAGTGCGTGATTATTGCGCTGGGTTTGGCGATGATGTGCGGAATAGAGGTGTCTGCTGTGAGGCTGGTATCGCTTGTGCTCTATGCGGTAGTGATAGTGATGAGTGCTTCGTGGTTTACGTGCCTGTTGGTGATTCCTGCGTATCTGGGTGTGCCGATGGAGGCTATTGAGTTGACGTTGGGGATAACGCAGATCATTGACATAGCGGCTGTAACTTTGGACTCGTTTGGAGCGGTGGCGATTTCTGTGCTGATTGCCGGCAAAGAAAACATACTCCCCAGCAATTAGACTGATTGACGGCTGTATCACGTGTGTGTAAATTTTTCGCATCCCACATTATTCCACACATATTTTTCGTACAGGAGGCATATTATCATGACGGCATTAGTTGGTTTCCTAATGATAGTCCTCATCGTTACGCTACTCCTCAAGGGCTACCTGTCGCCCATCGTGACGCTAACTATCATTCCCGCAGTAGCAGCACTAATTCTCGGCTACACCCCCTCTTCAGGTGGCATTCTTCATCAAGGAAGGAATGCAATCCACCATCAGCAACGCAATACTGTTCATATTCTCGGTGATATTCTTCGGGATAATGTCCGACGCAGGAATGTTTGACGTTATCGTCGATTTCCTCGTCAAGAAAGCAGGCAACAATGTTATAGCCGTAACAGTAGCCACAGCCATAATCGCGACTATAGCACACCTCGACGGCACAACAGCAGTTACAGTACTGATTACGATTCCTGCAATGCTCCCCATCTACAGGAAAATGAACATCAGCCCGCTAATCCTGCTGTGCATAACCGGCTCATGCATGGGAGTCATGAACTTGCTTCCGTGGGGAGGCCCCGTAGCCAGAGCCGCAACAGTCCTCGAAATGGACGCTACTGCACTGTGGCATATGCTCATCCCGATTCAGATTGCAGGGTGCGTGATCAACATAGCATTTGCGGTATTTCTGGGTATGCGCGCGATCAAGCAGGGTGCAGGTGCAGGAAAAGGCGTAGAAGTTCAGGTAGACCAGAAGGCCAAAGAGAAAGAAGAAGCCCTCAAGCGTCCGAAGCTGTTGCTCTTCAACATACTGTTCACGGTTGCAGTGATAGGCATTCTCGCGACAGGATGGGTTACGAGCTACGTGGTGTTCATGCTGGGAGTGTGTATAGCCCTCGCGGTGAACTATCCCAACCAAAAAATACAGGACTCACTCGTCAAGAAACATGCTCCTGCTGCATTGATGATCTCAGTAACGCTGTTGAGTGCGGGTGCAATGGTGGGAATCTTCAACCAGACGGGAATGCTTGAGGCAATGGCAGACGTGATTATGGGAATCATACCGTCATACATGGGCAGATACATACACATAATTTTCGGAGTGTTAGCGTTGCCGTTAGGGCTCTGCATTGGGACGGACGCATATTTCTACGGGATTATGCCGCTCGTCATGAAGGTAGGAGCTACGTACGGATGCGCACCGTTAAGCACAGCGTTGACGATGGTTATCGGGAAAAATCTTGCGTTGATGGTGAGCCCGTTGGTGCCTGCAACGTACCTCGCAATCGGACTTACTGGTACGGAGCTGAAGGATCACATGAAGTACAGCATCCCGCCGTATTATGTTTTGAGTCTGGTGATGGTTGTGTTCGGAATAGTCTTCGGAATCATCCCGCTGTAGAGGAGGCGGCATACATGAAAAGATTTGTGTGTGCAGTTCTTGCGGTAATTATGGCGGTGAGTTGTGCGTCTATGGCGTGTGCGGACTGGAAGTTTGACCGGAAAATCACGATCATATGCCCGTGGGGAATGGGTGCAGGAGCGGACTCGACTATTCGCCCTATGGCTGAACTGCTCAAGCCCATACTCGGCCAAGAGATAGAGATTCTGAACGTAACAGGCGGCGGCGGAGTGATTGGAGCTGATTTTGCGAACAGGCAGCCCGCAGATGGGTATACGTTTATGTTGGGGACGCAGAGTATATTTATCCTCGACATTCAGCACGCACTCTCGATGAATTTCCGTGAGGAGTTTATCCCTGTAGCCAGACTAGTCCATGCTACGAACATAATCGCTGCGTCAAAAAGGTTCATGGATCGTCACGGGTTCAAGGCGTTTTCGGACATCATGAAGTACGTGAAGGAACACCCCTACAGAGTCAGGGCCGGAATGTTCACGAGCACGGGAGTTGACGGTGTATCACTGAGGGAGACTCTCAAGGGAATGAGTGTGCTTGATGTGGATTACTCTTCAGGAGCAGAGATGAATGCGCAGTTAGTGGCGGGGAATGTGGATCTTGTCGTGACAGGAACGAGCGAGATAAAGGGCTTGCTTGCGACGGGAGAGGCTGTGCCTGTGCTTGCGCTTGCGGAGAAGAGGATGAAGCTGTATCCGGATGTGGAGTGTTCTGTAGAGCTGGGAATAGACTCTGTGCTTGGGCCGGCGAGAGGGATTTTTGCGAAGAAGGGTACACCGAAGGAAGCGATTGATGCGTTTGCGAAAGCGATCGGGGAAGCCTCGCAAGACCCTGTGTGGCAGAAGTTTTTGGCGGATGGGTCGTATGACGAGAGAGCTGGGTATGCTGGACCGGAGGAGTATGCGTCGGCGTGTGAGAAGGACTATAAGCTCTTGCGCGAGTACCTGAACTCTGAAGGCGACATGACCGGCGAGATGAAGGACTACTAGTATATTCACGAAAACGAAAGCACTCGGAAGGGATTCCGGGTGTTTTTTTGTGGGGGGTATGAGGATTTGTATCTATGTGTGCAAAAGTTTGTGTGATATATTTTCGTAAATGCTAATACTTTGAGGAGTGATATTCATGATGTACACATATACGTTTGAGGTTGACGAGAGGGACAAGAATTTTCTGGAGGCCTACGCTGAAGAGACCGGCCAGCCCGTCGGGGAAATGGCCAAGAATGTTTTGCTGGAGTATGTCGAGGACATTATGGACGCTCGTGCAGCAGATATAGCTTACGCGGAGTATGAGGCTAATCCTGTAACGTATACCCTTGACGAAGTGGAAAGCGAGATACTCAAACATGCAGTATAGGGTCGAATTAACGCATAATGCCCGCAAAATGCTGCAAAGGCTTGACCGGAATATCTCTCTGCGAATCACCGGCTGGCTTCGTGAACACCTTGAAGGCTGCGAAAACCCCAGAGCATACGGCAAAGCATTACAGGGCGACAAAAAGGGCAAATGGAGCTATCGTGTCGGGGATTACAGGATAATCGCGGACATTCAGGACGACAGGATTCTTATCCTGATTACTGATGTCGGACACCGCAGAGAAATCTACAAGCTATAATCCCCTGAACAGCACAATACGCCTATTTTCATTTCAAGCCCTTGTGATACAATTTCGTTAATCAATCCCATAACAATTTACAGCTACTAAATTTTGCGTCTTATGACCCCAGCAGAATCATGCATAGGGTTTTCACAAGAAGCATCACATTTTCGCAGGAGGTGTATCAACACATGGAGTTAAAAACGGTGGGAACTGCCGGAACTCTGGAATCAAGCGACGTAATGATTACGCTTGAACCCACTCAGAGCGGCGGAATAGATCTCTCCCTCGAAAGCTCCGTTCTCAACCAGTACGGCCGACAGATCAAGGCTGAAGTGCTGGCTTCACTGGAAAGGCTCGGCGTCAAAAACGCTAAAGTCATCGTCAACGATCACGGTGCGCTTGACTGCACTATCAAGGCTCGTGTCGAGTGCGCATTCTATCGCGGGTGCGGCTGCGACATGGACGGCAAATTTGACTGGGGAGGAGTGATCCGCTAATGAGTTTACCTAGACCAAAACCGGAGAGATTCCGTCTCCGCAGAACTATGATGTTCATGAACGCACAGAAGCCCGGACTCATCAAGGACGCATATATCTACGGTGCAGACTCGATCATGCTCGACCTTGAGGACGCTGTTGCAGAAAACCAGAAGGACAGCGCAAGATTCTCGCTCTATCACGCCCTCAAAGAAATAGACTACGGCGATACTGAAGTCATCGTGAGAATCAACGGCCTCGACACTCCGCACTGGAAAGAGGATATCCGTGTGTGTGTTGCAGGCGGCTGTGACGGAATCAGAATCGCGAAGACCGAGTCAGCTCAGGACGTTAAGACCGTTGACGCGGCAGTGACTGAGGCAGAGAAAGAGTTCGGCGTGGAAGTAGGACGCACTCTGCTCATGGCAGCACTTGAGAGTCCGAAGGGTGTCCTGAACGCGTACGAGATCTGCCAGGCTTCACCGAGACTCTTCGGCGTGGCACTGTCCGGCGGAGATTACCGCAAGTGTATGCAGGTCAAAGTCATTCCCGGCGGAATCGAGATGCTTTTTGCGCGCGGATTCATGCTCAACGCGGCACGTGCAGCAGGCATTCAGTGCTTCGATACGGTGTTCACGAATCTGAACGATGACGAGGGCTTCAAGGCTGAGGTCAAGCAGAACGTAGAAATGGGCTTTGACGGAAAATCACTCATCAACCCGAAGCAGATACCTATCGTTCACGAAATGCTTGCTCCTACACAGAAGGAAATCGCGGAGGCAGAAAAGATCGTACGTGCCTTCCGTGAACACGCAAGCGAAGGAGTCGGAGTCTTCACGCTCGACAACGGCAAGATGATAGACATAGCTTTTGTACCCGGTGCAGAAAGAGTCATCAAGTTAGCAAAAGCCAGCGGAATTTATGAGGGGGATCTTTAGAGATGAAGAACGCAGTAGGCAGAGAGATACCCGCAGAAGCATTAGCAGTACAGCTCAAGAACGGCAGGCAGTACGAACCATATCAGGGCAAAGGTTACCGCGACGGCAAGTACATCAAGAAGGCCGGCCCCACCAGCAAAATTTACGAGAACCCGCAGGAAAGCAAGCTGCTTCCGTCAATCCGTGATGCAGTCATCGCTTGCGGCATAAAGGACGGAATGACGGTATCCTTCCACCACCATTTCAGGAATGGGGACTACATCGTGAACATGGTCATGAAGGAGATCGTTGCTCTGGGCATAAAGGACATCACGATTGCAGCGTCGAGTCTCGGTGATGCACATGACCCCATAGCTGAATACATCGAGCAGGGACTCGTTACGGGCATTCAGACCTCAGGAATCAGGGGCAAAATGGGCGATGTCGTCTCACACGGAAAGCTCAAGACTCCCGCGATTCTTCGTTCACACGGCGGAAGAGTCAGAGCTATCGAGGAAGGCGACGTACACATTGACGTTGCATTTATCGGCGCACCCACTTCGGACGAATACGGCAACGCACGCGCTCTCGGAGGCAAAGGCGACTGCGGAGTGTTGAGCTATGCAGTTGTTGACTCAGAGTATGCCGACAAAGTTGTAGTTATCACTGATACCCTCGTGGACTATCCTAACTTCCCGCCCAGCATTCACGGCGTAAACGTTGACTATGTTGTGAAAGTCGACGAGATAGGCAACCCCAAGAAGATAGCCAGTGCAGCAGCAAGGATGACTCAGAATCCCAGAGACCTCATGATGGCGGAGAACACTGCGAAAGTCATAGCAGCATGTCCGTGGTTCAAGGAGGGATTCTCTTTCCAGACAGGTGCAGGCGGGCCGTCATTGGCGGTGAATAGATTCCTTGAGCCGCTCATGGACGCAAAGGGTATCAAAATGGCGTGGGCTATCGGCGGAATCACTGCGGCTATATGCGACCTCCAGCGCAAGGGCAAAGTCGGGAAGATCATTGACGTTCAGGATTTCGACACCGGAGCTATCGAGGACATCAGGACTAACCCGAATCACTACGAGATGACAGCGAGCGAGTATGCCAACCCCGCGAACAAGGGCGCATTCGTGAACAAACTGGACTTTGTTGTGCTTGCGGCACTTGAGGTGGATATAGACTTCAACGTCAACGTGATCACCGGTTCTGACGGAGTATTACGCGGAGCACCGGGCGGACACCCTGACACTGCGGAAGGTGCGAAGTGCTGCGTGATAGTTACGCCATTGACGCGCGGAAGGATGGCGACGATCTGCGAGCATGTTGTTACGGTAACGACACCGGGCGACTGCGTGGACGTGGTAGTGACGGATTTCGGGACTGCTGTGAATCCTGCACGTAAAGATATTATTGCGGCACTGGATGCTGCTGGGATTAAGCATGTACCCATCAAAGAACTTCAGGAAAAAGCGTATTCACTTGTTGGGAGACCGGATGACCTCCAGTGGAAAGACAAGGTAGTGGCGATCCTTGAGGCACGTGACGGGACTATTCTTGACGTAGTGAAGGAGATTAAACCCTTCGAGCTGTAGAGAGAATAACACGGGAAAATGTAGCTCCCTCCAGAAAAATGGGGGGAGTTTTTGTGATGTTTTGATAAGGAGTATTTCCGGATCGACACGGACACACAAAGCCACATCTTCCGCCGCAGAACCAGTATCACCAGAAGCTACACATACACACAAAGCTACATCTCACGCCACAGAGCCAGCACCACGCGAAGCTACACGTACACACAACACTCCATTCCATACCACAGAATCACACTCCATCATATGATCCGCAACCCCAGCCGCCGAACTTGCTGTAGAATCTTCACAACATACAGCCATAAACTTCATCACTACTTAAGGAGGAATTTTTACCACCATGAACCCTACAGACAAAGTACGCTCCGCCCTCGACTCGCTCGGTGCAAATGATATCAACATCCGTATCGTCGAAAGCACAATCTTCACCGTTGACGACGCAGCAAATACCATCGGAGTATCACCTTCCGAAATCCTCAAGAGCCTGATTTTCATCATCGACAAGTCCACTCCATGCCTCGTACTCATGTCCGGCAGCAACAAAGTCGACACTAAACTCGCAGCACACGCCCTCAACGGTAAACGCGGCCGCATGATGCCTCCCGAAGAAGTCTACTCACGCTATGGATTCAGAATCGGTGGTGTACCGCCAATAGGCTATGACGAAAAATTACCCGCCGTTCTGGACGAAGATTTGTTTGCTCACAAAATAGTCTGGTCTGCTGCTGGAACTGACCACGCATTTTTCCCAGTCGAACCCGAAAGACTCTTAGCCCTCACATCCGGAATCAAAGCCCACATCAAGAAAGAAGGTTGATACTATGCCAAAATCCCACACTGCAAACCGCGAAATTTTCGAGTCTTGGCCCATCCCGAAGGCTCTCACTGAACTAGCACTGCCCATGATCTTCGGACAGATAATCATTCTCGTCTACAACCTCGCTGATACTTTCTTCATAGGCCGCACAAACAATCCCCTTATGGTCGCAGGAATCTCGTTGCTACTCCCAGTCTTCAACATCTCTATCACGTTTGCGAACCTGTTCGGGATCGGAGGAGGTACTCTGATTTCCCGCCTCATGGGTGTAGGACGCGAAGACGAAGCCAAAACCGTATCCGCCTTCAGTTTCTACATGACTGTGCTGTCTGCTGGGATATTCTCACTCACAATGTTTGTGTTCATGGACTCAGTTCTGCGTATGCTGGGCGCGAGCAGCGATACTCTGCCTTTCGCGAAACAGTACACATTCTGCGTGATAGTTCTCGGAGCAGTCCCCACAATCCTGTCCATGACTCTGAGCAACCTTCTGCGCTCAACAGGTTACGCAAAGCAAGCCGGCTTCGGTATCTCTATGGGGGGAATCATCAACATATTTCTTGATCCGCTGTTCATGTTCGTGCTGCTGCCAAAAGGCTATGAAGTTCTCGGTGCGGGAATAGCTACAATGCTCTCGAACGTAATAATATGCTCGTATTTCCTGATAGTGATTTACCGGCTCAGGGGCAATAATATTCTGTCGCTCTCACTCCGGAACGTGATACCCTCGCGGAAAAATGCATACTCGATTTTTGCTGTGGGAGTCCCTGCGGCGATTGCAGTAACGCTGTTCGACATCACATATATCATCATCGACAAGCTGGCTTCAAGCTACGGAGATATACCGCTTGCTGCTGTTGGGATAGTCCTCAAGGCCGAAAGGCTCCCCCTGAATGTCGGAATAGGACTCTGTCAGGGAATGATGCCATTGGCTGCGTATAACTATTCTGCTGGGAACTTCAGGCGAATGCGTGAGGTAGTGAACTATTCGCGGTTTGTGGGACTGGTGATAGGAGCTGTGAGCGTTGCGGTGTATGAGCTGTGTGCACCGTACATCATGAGGATATTCATTGCTGACGCGCAGACTGTGGAGCTTGGGACGCACTTTTTGCGGTCGAGGGCATTGGCGACTCCGTTTATGTTTATGTGTTTCCACTTGGTGAATTTCTTTCAGGCTGTTGGACATGGAGGGAAGGCCTTAGCGTTAGGGTCGGCACGGTGGATAGTGTTTAACATACCGTTGTTATTCGTGATGAACTGGATATTTGGGATGTACGGTATAGTGTGGACGCAGGTAGTTGCAGACTTTATGATGGCGGCGGTGTCTGTGATGGTGTACCTGAATTTTGAGCGGGGTATACATTCAGAGACAGTGTAGACTTTGTGTGCGGAAACAACACTGTAATCTTTCACGTACGGCAGGGGGTATAAATTCACGGCTTCCTGCTTTTGCTTGCAGGGAAAAACTTTCGGTGATATTCTTTCAAACAAAATCCACATTCATAACTTAAGGAAGGTATATCATTGTTGCAGTTCAAACACGAAGACAAATCTTTTGATTCCAACAGCGACTCTATTTCTCTGCATGAAGTCATCAAAGCTCTCGGCCTAGACTCCAAAAAAGTCATCGCCGCCAAGTTCAACGGTGAAGCTATGGATCTCTCACACACAGCCACTTCCAGCGGTGAAGTCTCCGCAATCACTATAGACTCCCCCGAAGGACTCGAAATCCTCAGACATAGCACAGCTCACCTCATGGCTCAGGCAGTTTTGAGGCTATATCCCGGATCACATTTCGGAGTCGGCCCCGCAATCAAGGACGGCTTTTATTACGACATAGACTCTTCATCATCTATCACTGAGGAAGACCTCCCGAAAATCGAAGCAGAGATGCGCAAAATTTCCGGTGCAGGCGAAAAAGTTACACGTGAGGACATGCCCAAAGCCGAAGCCCTCAAGTTCTTCGCGAATGACCCCTACAAGACCGAACTCATCACAGAGATCGACGCTCCCACAGTCTCCGTCTACAAGCAGGGAGAATACGCAGACCTTTGCAGAGGCCCTCACGTCCCGGACGCGGCCAAGCTCCACAACTTCAAGCTGCTATCCATCGCAGGAGCATACTGGCGCGGTGACGAACACAACAAAATGCTCACCAGAATCTACGGCACAGCCTTCGCGACACCTGACGAACTCAAAGAATACCTGCGCAGAATCGAGGAGGCCAAGCTCCGCGACCACAGGAAACTCGGCAAAGATTTAGACCTCTTCAGCATCCACGAGGAAGGTCCTGGATTCCCGTTCTTCCACCCAAAGGGTATGGCCATCATGAACACGCTGATAGATTTCTGGAGGCGCGAACACGTCAGACGCGGCTACACCGAGATCAAGACACCCCAGATTCTCGACAGGGATTTATGGATTCGTTCCGGACACTGGGATCACTACAGGGAAAACATGTACACGACGGAGATTGACGACAAGACTTTTGCCATCAAGCCCATGAACTGCCCGGGAAGCATTCTCGTGTACAAGACACAGTTACGCAGCTACAGGGATTTGCCGATGAGGCTCGCGGAATTGGGATGTGTTCACAGGCACGAAAAGAGCGGAGTCTTGCACGGGCTTATGCGGGTACGGTGTTTCACGCAGGACGACTCTCACACGTACATAGAGCCGACAAAAATCAAAGAGGAAGTACTCGCCATCATGGAGCTGGATAAGTATGTGTACACTGAGGTTTTCGGGTTCAAGTACACGGTGGAGCTGTCGACTCGTCCGGAGGACTCTATGGGGACTGATGAGCAGTGGGAGGCCGCAGAAAATGCCTTGCGTGACGCGCTCGAAAGCACCGGAACTCCCTACACGATCAATCCCGGAGACGGAGCATTTTACGGTCCGAAGATAGATTTTCACCTTGAGGACTGTTTAGGCAGGACGTGGCAGTGCGGGACGATACAGCTTGATTTCCAGTTACCCGGAAGGTTTGACGTGACGTACAGGGGCGATGACGGTGCGGAACATACTCCGGTGCTGATTCACAGGGTAGTTTTCGGGAGCATTGAGCGGTTCATGGGGATATTGATCGAGCATTATGCTGGAGCGTTCCCGTATTGGCTTGCGCCGGTGCAGGTGAAGATAGTTCCCATTGCAGGAGATCACATAGATTATGCACGTGAGCTGTACAACAAGTTCATGGACTGGGGAATCCGTCCTGAGATAGACACCAGAGACGAAAAACTCGGCAGGAAGATCCGTGATGCACAGATGCAGAAAGTGCCGTATATGCTGGTGGTCGGCAACAAGGAAAAAGAATCCGGAACTGTCGGCGTACGTGAGCGCACAAAGGGAGATTTGGGGAGTATGACTCTTGATGAGTTCAGGGAGTTACTGAGCAAGGAGTTCAACCCGATACACTAACACTTAACGGGGTTTTGTTGACGCAGTATAAGAATAAATTGTGCCCGTAGATTTTGCTCTGCGGGCATTTTTGTTACTGGGTGCTACTTCGACTCAGACAGTACTACTATCACTTCTTGATTGGCATCATACGGTGCAGAAAAGTCCATCACCTTCTGCCGCTCCTCCGTCACTGCCATAGCCGAACATATCACATCAATCTTCCCTGCCGCCAGAGCCTCAGGCAGAATCTCAAACCTATAGTCCGCAATCACAAGCTCCTTGTTGAGTTTCTTGGCAACATGTGCGCAAATCTCTATGTCTATGCCAACAAAGCCCCTGTTCGTCCTCAACTCATACGGATGGAAGCTCGCAGCACATCCTACCCACAATTTTCCGCCTTCTGCTCCGCGGTTCATGTCTATGCTTTCAGGGTCAGGGTCTCCGTCTCCGTCCATATACTTGGCCATGATTTTTACGAGCGTTCCGTCAATTCTCATCTCCTCGATGACTTTGCTGAACTCATCCCGCAGAGAATCTCCCTTCCTGAACGCCGCAGCATAGTACTCTGTCGCAAGAGCTTCCGGAAGAATCTTCACCGACTCGTCATTCAGCACCAAGTACCTCGCCGGAGCTTCGTCCATCACAGCCGCGTCAATCTTTCCGGCCTTCAGAGCCTCGATCATGTCGCCGATTCTGCTGTACTCGGAGAGTCCTTCTGTTTTTTCGCCGAGCAGTTCACGCACCAGATAGCTCGACACGCTTTCTGCCTGCACGCCGACTTTTGCGGTCTTGAGGTCCTCAACTGAGGCCACACCTGCAAAGCATACTCCGCTCATGAGCGACACGGCCAATATCCCGGCCAAAAACTTCACTGCTACAAATATTCTGCACTTCATGTGTATACATCCTTTCTGATTTATTTCCTACGCCTATTTTTGTCGTCCAGTATCGCCTCAAGCAGGTCTCCGAAGAGTTTTGCGTTGCGCTCGTCTCTCTTGCGTTTCTCCTCCTTGTGTTCCCACTCACGGCGTTCATCTTCCCAGCGCATACGTTCATGGCGTTCCCAGTCCCTGCGGTCACGTTCTCTGCGTTCCCACTCTCTGCGTTCCCAATCTCTGCGCTCCTGTTCACGTCGTTCATGTTCGCGGCGTTCACGATCCTTGCGTTCCCACTCCTTGCGTTCCTGTTCGCGGCGTTCACGTTCCCAGCGTTCATGTTCGCGGCGTTCCTGTTCCCAACGGGCGCGGTCTCTACGTTCCTGTTCCCGTCGTTCGCGTTCTCTGGCTGCGTCTGAGTGACTGTTCTGCCATTGAGATTCGTATATCCTGCCTCGGACACGTTGCATCTCGTCAAAAGGGTTGTTTGCCGCAAAAGCAGACATGGACAGTGCAGAACACATCAGAGTCAAAGCCATTACTGTTTTGAGCCTCATAAAGATTCCTCCTTACTGATTTTGTGCAGGAATATTATACGTCCTGAATATGCAGTATTTTTGTGTGTCATGCTCCACACGCTAAATGTACGTCATGCTTCACACACTAGAACTTGAAAACTATCCCAGCCACAGCCGCACATGCTATCCACACCACAGGATGCAGCTTCTTCGTGAACGGAACAACATGTGTACACGCCAACAGCACTCCCGCCAGAATCACAGCCTTCACGTTTACGGAGTTGCTGAACGATCCACCGAAAAACACCACCCGCGCAAGAATCAATCCCGCCGCAGTGATCATCGCCGAACTCGCCGGACGCAGACCGTAGAATACTGCATTGACGTACTTGTTCTCGTGAAAGGCATTCAGAAACGCCGCCACCAACAGAATCACTATCACGCTCGGAGTTATCAGCCCAAGTGTCGAAATTACTGCTCCGGGTATTCCTGCTGTGATATAGCCCGAATATGTCGCCATGTTCACACCTATAGGCCCGGGAGTAGATTCACTTACGGCTATCATGTCCGCAAGCTGTTGGTGCGTGAACCAGCCAGTGCGATCCGAAATACTGTACAGGAACGGCAGAGTCGCCATGCCTCCACCGACAGCAAATAATCCCGTCTGGAAAAACTCCCAGAATAATTTCACGTATAACATCATGATTTCGCACTCCCCTTCAGAATCACTCCGGCTATCCCTGCAAGCACCACAAACACCACAGGAGACACATTCAAGAACAGCCCGCCAGCAAGCACAAGCACATACACACACAGAGTCTTAGCGTCTATTATTGCCTTCGCAAAGAGCTTCACAACCGCGTTGAAGATCAACACGCACACGCACACACGAATCCCCGCAAATGCATGTGCCACCCACTCAAGGCTCGAATATGCCTGAATCACTCCGGCCAAGAGCGTCATGAGCACCAGTGACGGAAACACTACACCCAACGTCGCGACTATGCCCCCGACATTTCCGGCAGTCTTCCACCCGATGAACGTTCCCACATTCACAGCTATCACTCCCGGAGTACACTGGCCTATCGCGTAATAATCAGCTAGTTCTTCTTCAGTACCCCAGTGCTTATTCTCCACAATCTCGCGCTGAAGTATCGGCAGCATGGCATATCCTCCTCCGAAGGTTACTGCTCCGATTTTCGCGAACGTCACGAACAGATCAACCAGTATTTTCATGCTAATACCTCCGTATGTTCTTGGCCGTATCCATCACCACAACACAGCCAGCCTTTACCCGCATAACTACCTCACGCATAATTTCCTCCGGAATAGCTACACAGCCTCCCGTGAATTTTCTCTTGGTGTAGCAGTGCAGGAATATCGCCGAGCCTTTTTTGGGTGTGCCGTCAGAGTTCCAGCTTATGTTCAGGCAATACTGATAGCCGGGGTTGTAGTCGATTATGTGTTCGCTTTCTTTCTTGTCGAAGTCGTCATAGTCCCTTATGGATACGAACTGATTGTAGCGTCCAGAGTTGGAGTCCCCGACCCAGTAATGCGAGTCGTCGACTTGAGTGTAGCCCATCGGACAGCCTGGATCCTCCAGAATCCCGAAGGCCTCCGTGAACGTGTAGACTCCTGTGGGAGTTTTTACGTCACCTTCGCGTGTTTTGCCCCAGCCGTTTTTGCCGATGTATGCCGGAGCGTGTATGACTTCGTGCCAGAGTCCGGAGCTGTCTTTCTCGTGGAAGGAGAAGCGTGCATTTGAGCCGTTAGTGCCGGAGACGATTACGAGCTGTTGGGCATTTTGTGCGGCATTGAGGTCAGATATCCATTTGGGGGAGCTGCTAGATCCCGCAAAGGACGGAACTACGTACAGTGCAATGAGAAGTGCTGCTAGAAGTTTATATTTCATGAGAGAGCCTCCTTAATGTTTTTTATAGTATAATTCATAAAACAAATCAGGTTAATAAATATGATTACAACAAACTTAAGGAGACTGTTGTATTTGTTGTCTCGTCATTATGCAGAAGAAGAAAGCTCCATATAACAAAACCATTGATACTCCTATTTCTGAAGGAGCTGAATATTTGGCGCGCTGCATTCATATTAATAGCCCAGTCAGCGATATTCACACCGTAATGGATAAAACTATTCTAGGAGATATGTTTGCTGTATGTTCGTTTTTGCCGACAGAAAGTGTTGACCTGATAATTGCAGACCCGCCTTATAACTTGACTAAGATTTTTCATAAAAGCAAATTTACCAAGAAAAATGACGCTGACTACGAAGAATACACTCGTAAATGGCTTTCTTTAGTGTTTCCGTTGCTGAAGCCAACAGGGTCGATATACGTTTGCTGCGACTGGGAGACAAGTTTAATTATAGGCCGTGTATTGGGAGATTTTTTCAAGGTCAGAAGCCGTATAACATGGCAGAGGGAAAAGGGCAGAGGCTCAAAAACAAACTGGAAAAACTGCCTCGAAGATATATGGTTTGCGACCAAAAGCGATACATATACATTCAATCTTAATGCCGTCAAGATCAGGAAAAAAGTGATAGCTCCATATCGCATTGAAGGTAAACCTAAAGACTGGACCGAAACAGACAAAGGCAATTACAGGGATACGTGTCCTTCCAATTTCTGGGATGACATTACAGTGCCGTTTTGGTCAATGCCGGAAAATACTGGACATCCCACACAAAAATCTGAGAAGTTATTTGCTAAAATTATACTCGCGAGTTCAAACTCTGGTGATATTGTATTCGATCCGTTTCTTGGCTCAGGAACATCAAGTGTTACAGCAAGAAAACTTAACCGCCACTATTTAGGCATTGAGCAGGAGGAACAATATTGCTTGTGGGCGGAACAGCGTCTCGAAAGTGCAGATTCTAACAGGAAAATTCAGGGATATACCGGAGGAGTTTTTTGGGGAAGGAATACGCTTGATGAGCAGACTACAGCGGACAATGCAACAAATATCCCTAGTGATAATAGCTATTAACTTATGGAGGACTGAATATGTATAACCGATATGCAGTTCAACGTCTTGTCTATTATGTAGCCCAACATGACGGAATAGCAGACAAACACTTGTTAGCAAAAAAAGTTCAGAGTGTATTCTGCTTGACTCAAGATCGAAGCGTTTTTTCCTGCTGTGATTTTGCTATACGTTTTTGCAAGGCTGAGGAGCGCACTTTCAATAATACAGTCTTATCCTTATCAAAACTGCAGAAATATGATTCAGTGCCGTTTATTGTGTGTCTGGTAACACCATGCAAGAACTACATGATGCTGGCAAACACTACTTTTTTGAAGAAAATCAGTCATTCCTCACAGAAATTACGTATTGACAACATAAGAGGCAGCTTTCTCGGCAGTGATATAATGCATAGCTTTGCTGGAATAGCCAATGAACCGGATAATTTTGAATTTCTGTTTACATCACACGAAAATTACCTATTCAGTGAAAATTTAGAGAGATTAGTTGCTGCAACAAATAATATACATCCTTACGGGAAACGTTTTGAGCCTACGATACAGCAAACAGCTTGTATTATGCGCTCAGTGCAAAGAGCTGAAGACTTCATGATGTCTCGTGAGTATAGTATCCTGAATGCAGATTTACAATCACGGGTTAATGCTGTGGCTTCAGAAATAGCAATAACGGCTTTTATTGACAATGTAAACTTGCGAGGCAGGATAATTGAGTACTTGATTACTTCAGCTGACGATCTGCGCAGTGTACTAATAGACTCTCTTCACACAGGAAGACCCCTCCCCAAAATATATACTTACGATGATTTAGGTGATTATGGACGTACCTTTGAAGACTTTGACACTGAAACGGACATCAAAACCAAAGTCCTTTTTCTGTCCAGCAATCCTAAAGGCTATAACGTTGACAAGCTGTTATCCTTCTTGGCCACAGAGAAAAGCGTCTATTTGATTTACGTTGTCGCAATTGATGAGCATAAACGTATTTCTACACGCTTATGTTCCATGTATAACCGTCCAATACTCACCGGAACAAAAGTGATAAAGCAGTGGGCAGGCAGAAATTCGAGAGGTGTTACGCAATACGATGGCAAAGCTCTTGAAAGCATGGTATTCAACTTCGATGGCTCAATAGATAGGATGTATGCTGAACAATTCATTAGAGCCTGCATTGAGCTATAGCGTAGTTTGCGATAATTCCCAATCTCATAGCATCATGACTGAGAATATGAGCTGCAAATCCCCGCAAGCACACACTGGCCACACTCCGGCTTCTGCGAATGACACACTGCCCGCCCGTGCGCGATCATGTTCACGTGTCCGCCCAAGCATTTTTCTTCCGGCACTACCCGCTCAAACTCCGCACATATCTCTTCAGGCGAATACTTTGCAGGCACAAGCCCGACCCTCCGCGCGACTCTGGACACATGTGTATCCACAGGGAAGGCCTTTATCTTCATGTCGAACAGCAGCACACACGCAACAGTCTTCGCACCGACTCCCGGCAATGCACGCAAATACGAGCATATCTCTTCGCGGCCAAGTCCTGAGAGCTTACGCAGAGAGTACCCCCCAAAGTCAGCGTGTATCTTCTGAAGTATCGTGATGATTCTCTGCGCCTTCGTGTGAGCAAGCCCCGCCGTACGAATCACTGCCTCCAGATTCTCAGCTCCGGCATCTACTACACTCTGCCAGTCGGGAAAATTTGCCTTGAGGTTCGTGAAAGCAGCATCACGATTCTTGTCGTTGGTATTCTGGGATAAGACCGTGAGAATAAGCCCGTCCAGCGGCTCAGGGTGTCCAAGCTCAGGGGGACGGGACTCGTTATGATATTCGTTTTCCAGCAGGTCAAGAGTTCGGAGAATCTTTGCTGTGTTCATTTGCGGGGTCAAGGGGTTTTGATTTCTTCTGCTTGCGTTTTCGTGGACTCTGGCCGAATTTTTTCTCCAGCCTCATCCCGTCAGAAAGCATCTTCTTCAGCCGAGACTTCACAAGCCCGTGAACACTCCCATCAGTGTACGAGTTATCCTTGCGCAGCTTCCCGGCACTGACTCCGGTCAACAGTTCTATACCTTCGTCAATGCTCCCAACTGCCCACACGGAGAACTTCCCGTCACGGACAGCGTCAATCACTTCGTTGCTCAGCATCAGGTGCCTCGTGTTCGCCTCCGGAATCATGACTCCCTGCTCTCCGGTCAGGCCAGCAATCTTGCAGTACTCATAGAAGCCCTCGATTTTCTCGTTGACTCCTCCGATGGGCTGGACTGCTCCGAACTGGTCAACACTGCCCGTAACAGCGATTCCCTGCTTGAGCGGAAGACCTGACAACGCAGAAAGTATGCAGTACAACTCCGTAGAGCTTGCGCTGTCTCCCTCAATGCCTGAGTAATTCTGCTCGAACGTTATGTGTGCGGACAGACTCAGCGGCATATCCTGAGCGTATTTGCGTCCGAGATAGCTGGAGAGAATCATTAGCCCCTTGTTGTGGATCGGGCCAGTCATTCGGACTTCGCGCTCTATGTTCACGACTCCTTCCTGACCCATGAAGACATTTGCAGTGATTCTTGACGGGTGTCCGAACCGGTAATCGTTGAGGTCTATCACGCTGAGGCCGTTAATCTGCCCGATTGCTTCACCTGTTGTGTCGATGTGTATCACTCCGTCACTGAATGCCCTTGCGAGTTTGTCGCGATAGAGTCCGGACCTGTAGTGCTTGTGATGAATCGCCTTGAGTACGTCCGAACGCGTAACAGTCTGTGATTGTGTCTTGGCCGCAACTTTTGACCACGCATTAGACTCCGCAAGTAGTTCCTTGAGAGTCCCGACCTGCACCGAGAGCAAATTTTGGTCCTCTGCTTCACGGCTGGACCACTCGATAATTTCCGACAGTGCCGACGCGTCAAAGGGGTTGAGATTCTCGCGCCTGACAGCCTCCGCAATGAATCTCGCCATCCACCGCTCATTATTGGCAGTTCGTGGCATGTCGTAGTCGAAACTGGCCTTAATCTTGAAGATTTTTCCGAACTCCGCATCATAATATTGCAGCAGCTCATAAATATACGGTGAGCCTGTCATGATGATTTTGGTGTTGATCTTGATCGGTGAAGGCCTGAGTGACGCGATGGGCAAAGCTCCATACTGTTCGCCGAGATTCTCGATAGCAGCCTCGCCGGTGCGCAGTATTCTCTTGATGGCCTCCCAGCTCATGAAGTTCATCAACACTTTTTCAGCGTCTATCACCAAAAATCCGCCGTTAGCCCTGTGAAAAGCTCCTGGCTGGATCTTCCGGAAGTCAGTGTACAGGTATCCTTGATGGCTCTCGTACTCGACTCTGCCGGACAAGTTGTAGTACGTGGGGTTAGTCTCCCAAACGACCGGAGCACCTTTTGCGGGGTCATTGCTCACGAAAAGATTCGCCTGATAGCGAGTGAAGTCGACATCTGCGTTTTCGTCCCTAGCTGCCGTCACGAAAGCACCGGAGTTCTCGATAACATCCTCCGACATTTTGGCGAGCCAGTTCAAGAGTGCAGTGTTTTCAGCATACTTTTCGCGCAAGTCCCGAACACACGGCTCAATCGCTGACCTGCATATTTCGGCCTCTAACTTGCTGAGGGTTTCCTTGAGGGCTTTCTCCATGTCGCGGATCTCCCTCATGCCTGCAAGTGTCCGCTGTGAAATCTTCTCGCTTGCAGCCATGAACTTCTTCTGCTTCTTCTCGTCAAGAGCTTCATATTCTTCGGGCTTGAGTTCGCGAATAATCTCGTGTCCTTCTTCGTCCTTGTCCTTGATGAGTGGAACATTAATGAAGCCCTGCGGAGTCCTCTTCAGGGAAAAATGTTCCTTTGCGGCTCTGGCTTTGAGCTTGTCCATGATTGCGCCGGCCTTCTCCTGAAACTCCTTGATGTGCGAGGCTTTTGCGTCTTCGTACTGTGACTGCTCGAATGCTTTGCTGATTGCAGCCTTGAGATCCTTTAGCAGCTCTTCAAGTTCGGAGCATAACTTTTTGCCGCAGCCTGCCGGGATGTTTACAGCGAGGGGTTCGCCGTTTTTGTCGAAGTTGTAGAGATACACCCAGTCGTCCGGAGCAGGCAGTGATGCCGCCATGCTCTGGAGTCGCTCAAGAATGTAGCTAGTGCGTCCGCTGCCGGGTTGACCGACCACGAAAATGTTGTAGCCCTTTCCGTCAACAGCAAGCCCGAACTCTATGGACTCGACTGCTCTCTGCTGGCCTATTAATGGCTCAGGTTTTCGGGACTTAGTGACGGCGATGTCGTCTGTTGTGCTGAACTTCCAGGACTCTGGTGGTTTGCGTCTTCTGAGTTTGTCGGGTGTCAGCCTGAATTTTTCTCCTGTATCAATCTTACGTATCAATATATTTTTCTCCTGTGTCAAATTATTATGTGAAAGCCTTTATCACTTGTTAATGTGTCTATTGCTTCAGCATCATGTGTGTAAATCTGCAAAAGCCTTCATCCGCTGCTAATGTGTCTGTCGCTTCAGCATCATGTGTGTAAATCTGCAAAAGCACTCATCCGCCTCTAATGTGTCTATCAAATCAATCTGCCAAGCACTTATTCGCCGCTAACATCTCTATCACTGCCTCATCATCACCCTCAACGATGATCTTGCTCATTCTCTCGTACTCTTCATAGCCTCCTAATGTGTCCAGTACATCAAGCAAATATTCCCGTTCACGCTCCTCAAACCTTCCCGACAATAACCCGAACAATATCGCTCCCCTGTTGAACCACCTGTAGAAGTCATCAGACACAGACACCGCATCGTAATACAGCACAGCAAACTCAAAATCTTCATGTGCATTCTGGGCAGCATCATCATCCGGTTCTGGGAATATCCCCAAAATGTAGAACGGCACATCCGGCCCCATCATCAGGACATCCCAAAACATCCCCGCACAAATCCGTCTGGCATTATCCGGAGCGAGCATCCACGCCGCCACCAGCCGCGAATACCCCCACGCCAAAGAATGCTCTTCATCGCGCATAGTCTCCGCAAGTATTCTCTTCCAGTCCTTCGCCTCAATCAGCAGCCTGTAGTACAACGCCTTCATGTCTTCCCTGCTGGATTCTGCGTCCGGGTCATCATCTGGAACGTCAGAGTTCAGTGCTGCCTCACAATACGTAAAGGCCTCACGGAATTTATTGGCGTAGAACATCGTGAAAGCAAGCCGTTGATTCACCACGTACAGCAAAATATCCCGCTCATCAATGTCGAGATTTTCGGGTTTGTTGAGTGCATCAAGAGCATGAATGAGAATCTTCGTCCGAGCCTCTGCGTCCTGAGTGTTGTCTGCTTTCATGACGAGTGCGTCAACATTGTCGGGGTCTATCTCCAGAATCTGGCTGATGATTGCGAGAGCCCTTGCAGTACTCTTAGTGTTCCATGCCATATTCAGGAGCTGGTCTATCCTTTGTTTGACGGTATTATTGCCGCGTTTAGGTCTCATAAATATTTCTTCACCTCACTATGTTACTCTACATCCCACTGGGCACTCGGGGTCTCTGGTTCTTGAGGAGCAGGAGTCTCTCCGCCGCTGGGTGCTGCTTCCCGCAATGACGTAACCTGCCCGCCGTCACCGCCGCTGCTGTCTTGATATGCCTTTAGTGTCTCAAGTATCACCTTTCCGCTCCAGATATAGCCCCACTGTCTGGCCAAGTCAGCAATCTCCATCGGTTCACCGCCCTGATACCACGCATGATTTTTCCGGAGTTCGTCAGCGATATACGGACTGAGTCGCTTTAGCATCTGGTATGTGTATTCTCCGGAATGCGGCACGAATTTTTTCCACCTGTTGCCGAGCCACACATAGACTCCGATTCTGTTTGTGTGCCAAGCGATAATCGTGTTCACATAGCCGTCATTGAGCCAGCCCATCCGGTTGCACATGTACTCTCTGATTTTCTGGAACTCCGGAGAATTTGCGCTCTTGCCGTAGCTCCACACAGCAGCTATTCTTGCGAGACCCGGTATACTTGACGGGACTACTGAGCCTACGAGTACGTTCGTGGGTCTGATTGTGCCGTCAATGTCTAGCTGACCGTATACCCAGCGATTTTCTGCGATCTGAGCGACAGGGAAACCGTCAAATGTCGCGTACCAGCCTGCGGGTAAGTCTGTGGGCTTCCAGATCTCGAAGTTCATAGCGTAGGCTTTCTGGTATGCGGCCATGACCACGCCGGAATATGTCCGGACTCCCTGAAGTGATGCTCCGTGTCCGGGAGTGATGGTGATGCGTTCAGTGCCGGAAGATTCTGCCGGATTTATTATGAGATTTGCCGTTAAAGCAGCAAGCAACAGGGCTTTAGACTTTATGCTGGGCAAAAAAATTCACCTGCTCTCCATATTCGTGTTAAAGTGTTGTGAGAATTTTCTACATTATAGCCCAATTCGTTACCAGTGCGCAAAAAAACACTCCCCCTTATTTCAGAGGGAGCGCAAAAATTATTTATGATGTGTTGCTTGTTGAGGAAAGCATCCTTCCTGTTCGTTGATTGATGATGTGCTGCTTGTTGCCGTTACTTATTGGGTGAAGAATCTCCCTGCCCGTTGTGATGGGAAAAAACCTCACCCCCATTTCTGTTTACTGTCTACTTCTTCGGAACATCAGGCCAAGTACTGCCAGCCCCATCACACCAAATCCAGAATCACACCCTCCTCCTCCGCCGCTGGAAGACATACGCACAGGTTCAGGATCAGGCGCATTTACCGTTATGCTGAGCTGTCTGGTGCTGTTCCTGTTCCCAGCAGACACCCTCACAATGAACGTATACACTCCCGCTCGCACCGGCACTCCAGAGATCAGCCCGTCCGCCCTCAAGCTCAACCCCTCCGGAAGTTCACCGCTCTCAAGCTCCCACGCAGCTCCCTCAAGTCCTGCCCTGAGTTCCGTGTAATAGTCCTTGCTTACTTGGCCGTCAGGAAGGCTCCCCGTCAGTATAGGCACTGCCGAATCCGAAGCCGCCTCTATCGTCAGCCTCATGGTCTTCATCGTACTAACATCATTGCTCACGAACGCGTACAACATGAACGTATACGTCCCGGCCTCGTTGGTCGTTCCGGAAAGCACACCGTTTGCGCTGAGAGTCAGACCCGTCGGCAGAACTTTATCGCTCGACACCGTCCACAGCACTGCACCTGCGCTCACACCTTCCGCCCTGAACGTGTGTGAATAGGGCTGTCCTGCTGTGCCTCTCTCAAGATACATGTCGTCAGAAATCGTGAAGCCTATCCTGATGGTGAAGCTCTTCTGCGCAACGGAATATCCTGATACTGCCTGCACTGTGAACGTGTATGTGCCTGCCCTCGTAGGAGTTCCGGAGATGAGTCCCGTGCTGGTGCTGAGATTTATTCCCGAAGGTAGTATGCCGTCAATCACAGCCCATGAAGTATTTGCGCCGTTAGTCTTGTCGGTTGTCAGCGGCATAGAGAAATATTCTCCGGCCCTAAGCACTGAAGTAACCTGCATTGTCGTTATGGTCATGATCTCGCCCGCAGTCAGCGTGAAAGTTTTCGTGGCAATGAGTCCGTTGCTGAAGGCCTGTATCGTGAATGAGTATGTGCCTTCGTTCAGGATATACCCCGAAAGTATTCCGGTCTGTTCGTCGAGCATGAGCCTCTCCGGCAGAGTCCCGCCAATCACTGACCACGTAACACTCTGGTCTTCGGATACATCAGTCAGCAGCGGAACACGATAGAACTCGTGAATGTCGGCATGAGGCAGAATATTTTCCGTGATGATCTCAAGCGTAGGCCTGACCGTGAGCCTGAATTGCTTTGTAGTGCTTATGCTTCCCATTACTGCCATGACCGTGAAAGCATACACGCCTTCAGTTCTCGGGGTGCCGTAAATAGTTCCGGTGCTTTCGTCAAGATACATGCCTCTCGGAAGACGGCCGTAAATTGTGTAGCTGTCACTCGAAATTATGCCGATAGTCGAAAGCGTCCACAAAACTTCGCTGCCTTCTGGTGCATCGCTCTCCAGAACGTACGAGTATGATGAACCGCTCCTGACTGAAGGCAGAACTGCGGGTGTTGTGATCGACAATGCAGGCGAAATCGTGATGGTGAACTCTTTGCTTGCGGTCAGCCCTCCGGATTCAGCAGTCAGTGTGAATGTGTATGTGCCTGAATATCTCGGAGTCCCCGAAAGAATCCCGTCTGAGAACGTCATTCCTGAAGGGATGCTGCCTCCCGTCAAGCTCCACAGCACCGGATATGCTGAGTCAGTCACGAACTCGCACGAGTAATACACCCCGACTTTGCCGTTTTCCAGCTCGGTATCATTCAGAATCTCCAGCACAGCCCCCAAAATCAGCGTGAATCTCTTCACCGTGATGTAGCTTCCTGCTGTGGCCTGAACAGCAAACGTGTATGTGCCTTCATCCTGAGGAGTTCCGGATATGTTGCCTGTCTCCGGGTTGAGGTACAAACCTTCCGGCAAAGCTCCGTCCAGAAGTCTCCAGCTCACCAGATTCGCAGCGTCAGCGTCCGCCTCAAGTGTCTGCGAATACCACACTCCTGCTTTTGCTCTTGGGAGTGCCGAATCATTCAGGATCGAGAACGCATAATTTATCGTGAGGGTGAAATTTTTGCTGCCCGTGAGTCCTCCTGATTCTGCCTGCACAGTGAATGAATAATCTCCTGCAGTTCCCGGAGTCCCTGAGATTCTGCCTGTGCTGCTGAGTGTCAAGCCATTGGGCAGATTTCCCGCTGAGACCGTCCAGACTACATTATCCTCGCTTGCCGTCAGAGTATAAGAATATTCTGCGCCCTCCTTGCCATCAGGAAGTGACTCCGTAGTGATGGCTACGCCCGCAATGATCGTGAGCGTGAATGTCTTGGCCGTGACCTGTTCGCCGACACGAAGCCTGACTCTGAATGTGTAGTTGCCTGAAGTTCTGGGAGTGCCGGAAATTGTTCCGGTGGTCTGTGAAAGATTCATCCCCACAGGAAAATCTCCGCTGTCCACGTACCAGATACACGAGTCACTAATAGCTACACCGCTCGCTGATAGAGCATAAGAATATTCTGTGCCCTGATTTCCCGGAGGAAGTATTGAGCCTGTAGTGATGTATATATTTTCTGGAGCATCAGCAGAAAGTACCGTTATGGTGATGTCAGCACTTGGTGTTGGCCCGTAACCAGCAATGAACGCTCCGGCTTTGAATGTCCGTGTCTCAGGTTTTGCCGGAGTCCCTGAAATTATGCCCTTGTCGCTTGGGGAGAGACCTTCAGGAAGAATCCCGCTGAATGTCCACGTTACGGCTATATCTGCGGAAGGAGTCCTGTCCAGCGAGAGAGCAGCACTGTAGTATTCTCCGGCGACTGCATTCTTGAGAGTAGTGGTGCTTATGTTGAAGGACTCATAGCCTTTTGACGGCTGCCCCCATTCATCTCGGCCTATGGCGTAGTACTCTGTGCCGGTATGTGTATTTCCTTCGCCATATACTGCACCTGAATACGTGTTGTTGCCCAAAGCTCCGACTATTCCGCCGGTGTAGACTTCGCCGCTGAGAGTCGCACCAGAGCTGTTATTCTCGACTGGTTTGTGTGAGTCTGTCCTGCCGCTGGTCTCCAGAAGTCCGACTATGCCTCCGACGCTGTAGACTTCCGCAGCAACTTCCGCACCTGATTGCACGTTATTGCCAGTCGCCCACGCACCAGAAGACATATAGCCCGCGATACCTCCTGCTGAATACGTGCCTGTGATTCTTGCGGTTGATGTTACTATGTCGCCCGAGAGTATAGTCCCTCGCACAAGCCCTGCGATTCCTCCGGCGTAATATGTGCTGTCCACAGCCCCGTCAAAAATACATGCCTCTATCATGCTGTCGAGCTGAGTGTTTGCGTAGCCTGCAATGCCTCCCGCCGAAGCAAATACGTTGTAGCTGTTTGTCGAAGTCGAAGCCGTGATCACAGCGTCACCCTCAACGTAACAGCCTGTAACATTGCCGCAGTCAGCAGTCATTTTCCCGACAATGCCGCCAGCACTTGCAGGAGTCGAAGCTGCTTTGGCCGTAACGTTGCCCCTGAATGTGGAGTCCTGTATGTCACCGCTGAGCATTACTGCGACAAGACCTCCGGCGTTGATTTTGCCGTAGACTCTTGTTTTGGTGAGAACGTCATCCAGAATCTCGACACCGTTCGCGCTCTGTATGTCATCATCACCGAGCTCATCAAGTAATTCATCCATAGCGTCATCACCTTCCGGACTCGTCTCGACTATAACGTCTCCGGAGAACGCGCAGTTTTTGATCGTACCGGCCTTCAGAATCGACACCAGACCTCCGGCGTTATAGCCCCGAACAGTTCCCTCAACGTCTAGGTTGATTATTGCGTCACCGTCAGAACTGACAACCCCGAAGAGTGAACGGTCATATGTCAGCTTGATGTATTCACCGAACACCAAAGGCAAGGGCTGAATGTTGACGTATATGATATGTCCCCGACCGTCAAAATGTCCTGTGAACGGAGTATCAAGAGTGCCGGCAGGTTCCCAGTTGCTGAAGCCTGAGAGCTGAATATCGCGTGATAGAATGAATGTGTTGCCGGGAGATGCTGTAGCTTCGTCGCCCTGCATGTACTTCACAAAGTCGGAGTACGAATTGATGACGTATGTATCACCGAATGCACCTGCTGCGAGTGCCGTCATCAGCACCAGAGCAAGACCTAACTTCCTAATCATGATCGCCCGTCAAATCCTCCTCTATTTTTGTCCTGATGATGAATCTTGTGTTGACTTTGTTGTTCTAGATTTTCTGCCTGCTGTAGATTTTGTCCCTGATTTTCGTGCTGTAGATTTTGTCTCAGAGTTGAAATTTTTGCTGCTGACTTCTTTTGCTTTGTCCATGAGGTGCTTGAGTCTCCGTGCAGTCGGCGGATGAGAGTTGAACCCGTTCGGCTGTGTAACGTACTTGTTATCCTGAAAGGCCTTCATGGCTCTGTAGAGTCCGTATGGGTCATAGCCAGCCCGCTTGAGGAGTTCGGTGCCGTAGTCGTCAGCTTCGACCTCCTGCCCGCGAGAAAAGCCGCTCTCTGCTAACTGAATGCCTACGTTTCCCGCAGTCTGAGCGATGCCTCCAGCCTTTCCGAGAGCGATCCCCAGCAGAGTCCAGCCTACAGCGCGTCCGACACCTTTGTCGTAGTGTCCGAGCTTGACGTGTCCGATTTCGTGGCCCAAGACTCCGGCGATTTGTTCTTCGGTGTCCAGAATCTTCATGAGGCCTTTTGTGACGTGAACGGAGAAGTCATTTTGTGACTTGAACTTGACCCATGCGTTAGGAGAGTCGTCTTTCTCGTATGTGATGGGAATGGTTTTGAAGCCGTCAGCTTTTGAGATTCTTGCCCAAGCAGCTTGGACATCATGACTTGTGATTGAGGCATCTGCGCGCGAACACAGTAACCACGAAGCCAGATTACTCGGATTCTGCACATACGAAGCCGGCACGCACGAACTCAGCACACACAGAATCACAGCTGACATGAATATTTTGCACTTCATGAAAAAGTTTCCTCCTTAATGTGAAAGTTTGTGATATTGTGTTAATAATACACTATGCGGACAAAAAATCTTCTCATAACAGACTGTGTGAAAAATATACTCTACTCTGATGATACAACACACATTCTGCTTGCTACTATGCTACACACATTCTGCTAAAGTATCTAACCCGCCCACCCGCCCTCAAAAAAATACTGCCCCCGCCAATTCCTCAGCAGGAGCAGCATTATTCTCAGTCAGTAACTAATCTCTACAGCGGAGTAACTCCCAGCACTATGCAGGCCGCTATAGCAAGAATACTCACTCCCCAAATCCACACAAGCGAGTACTTGATATGTTCGCCTACATCGATCTCCAGAAGTCCAAGACCGAGATACATTGCCGGGCTCAACGGGGAAATCATGACTCCCACGTTCTCAGCTACCAGCAGCACACACGCAACATCCATCGGGTTCACGCCGAACTGCGAAGCTATTCCGACAACGACAGGCAGAAGTCCGAAGTAGAAGCTGTCTGTCCCTAAGCACATGATAAGCGGTACAGCAAAGCACGCCACGATGAAGTGAGTATACCGGCCAAGATCCGGCGGAATGATCGTAACGACTGCGGAGGCCATCGCGTTAAGCATACCAGTTCCGGAAAGGACTCCGGTGAAGATACCTGCCGCAAACAGCGTTACCACCATTGACATAGCCGCAACACCGTAATTCTTGAGTTTGCCGTTCTGTTCCTTGAGGCTCTTGATGTTGAACGGAAGAGTTAGCGCAAGTGCAAGCATGAATGTGTATGCAGGGTTGAGCCAGCCCACCATCAGGACAACAATAACCGCTACAACAATCAGGAAGTTGTACCACTGGAGGAGCGTCGAGACTTTCGGGCCTTTGTCCCCAGCAGATTCCTCAACGGCTGAATCGTCCGCAGTGAGTCCGAGTTTCTTGATTCTTCTCTTCTGGATACCGCTCTGAAGGAACGCAACTATGAACGTAACCGCAAGCATAAAACCCTGAACCGGAAGCAGCCTGTGCCAAAGGATATTGGGGT
>JAFTBT010000004.1 GCA_017455085.1 Synergistaceae bacterium | reverse complement strand
GACCCGAAGTTGCGGCCTGCTACGAAAAAGTCAGACGCGGATTTGGCTTTGCGGCCTATGAATGCACCTAGTGATACGAGAATGACTGCGTAGAGTACTATGAATGCTAACACGAAATTTCCTCCAGATTGTGAGATGATAACTGCTGATGCGAACACATGACGCTGACACACGCTGCGAACACATGACGCTGACATACGCTGCGAATACATGACACCAACACACGCTGCTCATATACAATAAAGCTCCCTGCCTAGTTTTTACGCTAAACAGGGAGTAATTTCTTCCGTCGTCTTAAAAGTTATTGGCTGGGAATCAGGGATTCGAACCCCAATTGCTTGATCCAGAGTCAAGTGTGCTGCCGTTGCACCAATTCCCAGTTCGTTAATATGTGCTATAATTACTGCGTCAACAGGGAGAAATTTTATCAGTTTCCCCGAAAAAGTCAACTCATTCACGAAAATATTGCCTGCCTCAACACATAACTCTGCCTCCAAAAAACTAACACCATGAAATATTTTTGTAAACCCACTTTACAATTCGGATACTGGTTCACATAAAGAATCAATGTATCTTGACTCACGAGGAATTTACGCGGAATCATAAAGCCTTTTCAGAAAAATGTGTCCCCATTAAGATTTTTATACCTCATAAGCTGATATAATCTCTCAGAATAAATCACACACTCTATAAGAGAGGATCCCTTAATCTCATGTCAGGAAAAAGAATACTAGTTACTGGAGGAGCTGGCTTCATAGGTTCTCACCTGTGCGAAAAACTCCTCGCTCAGGGCAATGATGTCATATGCGTTGATAATTTGTTCACCGGACAGAAAAATAATATCCGCCACCTCATGACGAATGACTATTTCGAGTTCATCAGGCACGACATAATCGAAAACGTCTACGTAGAGTGCGACCAGATCTATAACCTAGCATGTCCGGCCTCGCCTATACATTATCAGTATGACCCCATCAAGACCAGCAAAGCCTGCTTTATCGGCGCACTGAACACTCTAGGCCTCGCAAAAAGATGCCGCGCAAGAATCCTTCAGGCCTCCACTTCAGAAGTCTATGGAGACCCCGAAATTCCCCCACAGCCAGAAACCTACAGGGGGTGCGTCAACACTATCGGGATACGTTCCTGCTACGACGAAGGCAAACGCATAGCCGAGACTCTATTTTTCGACTACCACAGGCAACACGGAGTCGACATCAAGGTCGTGAGAATCTTCAACACCTACGGGCCAAGAATGCGCCCAGATGACGGCAGGGTCGTGAGCAACTTCATCGTGCAGGCACTCAAGGGACAGGACATTACGATTTACGGCGACGGCAAACAGACACGCAGCTTCTGTTTTGTGAGCGACTTGGTCGAGGGAATGATCCGCATGATGAACAGCAGAGACGGCTTCACTGGTCCGGTGAATTTGGGCAATCCTGGAGAGTTTACTATGCTTGAGCTTGCAGAGATGGTGCTTAGACTCACGGGGTCGAAATCGAAAATAGTGCATATGCCGCTCCCGCAGGATGACCCTATGCAGAGAAAGCCAATGATTGACTTGGCCAAGAAGGAACTGGACTGGCAGCCCACGATAAAACTTGAGGACGGCCTCAGAGATACGATAGAGTACTTCAGGAAGAATCTGGATGTATAGGCATTTCGTGAAGAGAGTGCTGGATATAGTCCTGAGTCTGTGTGCGCTGGCGGTGCTTGCTGTACCGATGTGTGTGTTTGCGCTGATGATCAAGCGTGAGGATAGAGGCTCGGCACTATTTGCGCAGAAGAGGGTAGGGATTCATAAGCGGCACTTCAGTATGTACAAATTCCGCTCAATGAGGAACGATACTCCCCATGATGTCCCGACTCACCTGCTGGAGAATCCTGAGCAGTATTTGCTTCGGTGCGGAAGGTGGATGCGGAAGTACAGCATTGACGAGCTGCCGCAGATCATAAATATCCTGAAGGGAGACATGTCGATAGTCGGGCCAAGACCTGCATTGTGGAATCAGTATGACCTGATTGATGAACGCGACAAGTACGGTGCGAACGATATACGTCCTGGGTTGACGGGATGGGCGCAGATTAACGGGCGGGATGAGCTGGAGATTGAGGAGAAGGCGAAGTTTGACGGTGAGTATGTCCGGAGGGAGTCATTCATGTTTGATGTGATGTGCATATTCAGGACGGTATTTAGTGCCGCGAGACACGAAGGCGTTGTAGAAGGCGGGACAGGGGAACTCTCTAGGGGAAAAAACACGCAGGGAGGAAAACAATAGATGAATGAACCTGCAGACACACATCAACATGAACAGGGGCACTCTCTAGGAAAAACACACACGGGGGAAAACAGTAGATGAACGAACCTGCAGACACACCTAAATTCGTGATCTTAGGCCAGCCTATGGGAGGGACACTCGCCGCAGCAGAAGCAGCCGGAGCAATCGCAGCCTCCCCCCATATCAGTAAACTTGCTCAGAAAATCATAACTCTCCATTCATTGCCGGTCAGCAAGACAATTATTGAGCTGCCGTTCACAGGTTTATGGGACAGTAAGCTCTTCGACACAAGCAGAGTCTCTCAGGATGACACAGTATATTTTCTGTTCTATGAGGGAACTGCTTTTTCCTACTCCAGAAATTACCTCAAGCACCTCAGAAAAAAATACAAGCACTGTCGGCTCATCCATCTGTTCAGGAATCCAATGAGCGGCGTACATATTCCCATACTGAAGAAATGGCAGACTGTCAGGGATTACTACGATCTTTCTGTTACTCTGGTCATGGCTGATGCGGAAAGGCTGGGGATAGCTTTCTGCGACTACTGGCCGTGCCTTTTGCCGGACAAAGACTTTCAGCCGGAGAATGCCAGTGATGTGTTCTTCGTTGCGCAGGCCAAAGACAGACTCCCGATGATACTTGACGTTTACGAGCGGCTTGCGGATGCTGGGCTGAAGTGCAGCTTTTACGTTGCTGGAATCCCCGAGAGCGGGCAGAAATATGCTGACGTGATACACTACAATCACTGGATAAGCTATGACGAAGTTTTGCAGCATGTCAGGAATACTAAATGTGTTCTGGAGATTCTGCCGTTCGGTCAGCACTACAGTTCACTGCGGGTATGTGAAGCTCTATGGTATCGCAAGAAACTTCTCACCACGAACATGGAAGCCCCCAGAGAATGGTTTTATCACCCTGAGATTGTGCAGTGTTTCCGCAAGGCTCAGGACATAGACACAGAATTTATCACCAAGACGCTGGATTCTGAAGCCGAGAGCAGGATATTCGGCCGTATGAATGTGGGAGACTTTCAGGTTTTTGCTTCGAGACTGATTGATTTGGTCAACAAGGTATGTTAATCCGGACACTCATTGCTGTAGTGATACTTGCTGACTTCATTGTATTGCTCGACAGGAAGAAGAACAACAAGGCTATACTCTTCATTTCTGTGATGCTGATAGGTCTCGTGATGGGAGGGGCTGCAAACACTCCTGACTATCATAGTTACGCGAATTTTTACGAGAGCGAGCAATCTCAGGGCTTTGAACCTCTATACTCTCTGATTTCGTGGTCAGCAGCAAAAATCGGCATACCTTTTCAGTGGTTTATGGCTGTGTATATGTCTGCGGCGATCATGCTGGTGGTCAAGGCGGCACAACACTACAGGACGAATTGGCATCTTGCGGTCATAATGTACCTTTTGACGAGTGCATACATCAACACGTGCGTCATGAGGCAATGCATGTCTTATGCTTTGTATGTTGCTGCTCTGAACGAACTAGCAGAAGGCCGGAAGTTCAGATATTGCGTGATAATTCTTGCTGGTGCTTTTTTCCACACAACGACTCTGATTGCTCTTCCTATGGTATTTTTTACCGGCAAAAGGAACGCTGGCAGAAGTATCTTTTGGCTGGTGATGTGTTTATGCGCGGCTACATTTCTCAACGACAACAGAATACCCGGCATCGGCTTACTTGGCGGCCTTATATTATCAATAGGCAAGCTGGCCTCATATTTCACTCTCAGCACTAATTTAGGCTTCATGTACTGTTTTGCGCTTCATTTCACGCTGATGTTCATTGCGAAACGGTGCTTAAGATACATCAGGAGACATTATGACGACAATATTCGTCTTGCGTCCGTAGTTTTTGACAGCACAGTATATTTCACTGTTGCCCTGCCGTTGTGTATGCACAACTATAACTTCATCAGGGTAGTATACTTCAACATGATTCCTGTTATGTTTACGCTTTCTGCTGCCATGAAGGAACGATACGCTCGGAAGAGATTTCTGGTGTATGCGCTCATACTCATAGCCATGTTTGAGTTCACGTCGACATACGGCTGGGTGAGGGAAATGGTACTTGACAGCAACATCCTTGAGGAATATTTCACTGTTCAGTGAGCATGATGCTCTCGCGCAGGGTATACAGCCTATAGTTCTGTGGGTAATCGCTGAGAGTCATATCGTATGCGAGGCTCCCGAATGCTTTATTCACCAGACCAGTAACTTTTGCCAGCCCCCTCAGCATAAATTCACATCCCCCCGTCAGAAAAATTCTCCTGTTGTGACTCTCTGCAATCATCTTCACCATTTCTGAAGTATTAGTGTACTCGGCATTCTGCGGCCAGAAAATACCGTGTTCATGATTCTGGACTATGAGCCTGACGAACTCGGCCAAGTGTTCAGCGTAGAGCAT
>JAFTBT010000039.1 GCA_017455085.1 Synergistaceae bacterium | reverse complement strand
TGACCAACGCCAACGGAGTCGAGAGCAAGTGCTACCTGAACGGCGACGACAAGAATTACGCCCTGATAGTGGTAACCGGCGGCGAGAATGCTCCTGATGAGATTTCGGCGATGATGGACTCGCTGACGGAGAAGTAGGCAGTAAGACACTCTGAAGTTTTAGGGGAGTTCCGGAGAGATTCGGGACTCTCCATTTTCGTGTATGGAGGTATGAATTTATGAGGCGCAAAGTTTTTATGTGTATGGCAGTGATTCTAGTGCTGCTTATGGTCTCTCAGGCTTCGGCCAAGATTCGGAGCTTTGGGAATTTCCGCGTTGATGTCCCTTCGGGCTGGAGGGGTGAACTTCAGAGGCAGACCCTTCTTGTGAAGTCCGAACATGTGAATGCATCCGTAGCAGTGGCTTTTGCGCAGACGGGCGGCGCGTCATTCACGGACATAGTCGAACGGCTGTACACCCAGATGGACGGCGAGAATCTTGAGGAGGACTCTGACGGTGATTATACATTCACGTTCACGAATCTTGCGGGCGGGCAGAGTTTCGCGATAATCACGGGCGGGAATGACTACTATCTTGTGCTGTCAGTTACCGGCTATGACATTGAGGAAGTGCAGGCAGATATAGAGTCAATACTCGACTCCGTAGACTGGGAGGACTGAGCATGAAGAGAGCAGCAAAATTTTCGGCAGTGTCGGCGATTCTGATTCTGGTGCTGTGCGGGAATGCATGTGCGCAGGTCTCACGGCAGACTGTCTCCAGAGCGTGGCAGAAAATCACTCAAGCTGACGGATTCGGCTACGTCCCGATACACTACGAGCAGGACGAAGACCCAAACGCTTGGGTGCAGTGGCAGGACGGCGAAAACTTCACCATTCACGTAACGGAAGGGCTGATGCGGATTCTGAACACAGAGTCCGAAATCGCAGGGGTACTCGGCCACGAGATCGGACACGTCAGACTCGGACACTATCACAACATAGTACTCACAGACACAGCAAGAACCATCATGACCGCGAACAGTGAACACGCTGATGAATTAGCGCAGGCAGTCGGGAATATAGGCCTTGAGTTGCGTGAAAGCAGCTTCAGCCGCGAACAGGAGACGGATGCGGACGATTACGGTGTTGCTCTGCTGAGGAAGGCAGGCTATGACACTTGGGGACTGTACAACGCGATGAAGAGGATGGATTCTGCGGGCTATGAGACCGAACACAGCGGTTTCAATTCGCACCCGTCAAGCAAGGAGAGACTCGCACACTTGGCCGAAATTTCTGGGGGCAGAAATACCGTCGTTAATGATACTGGTTTTGACGCTGTAGATGATGTTGTTGACGATATAGCTGCTGCGATGAAGGGCAGGTGAAAATTAACTTGTTAGCGCAAAATCTTTCAATGTGTGAGATAATTTCCAACAATACCCCATTCTAATGAATTTATTGCAGGTGGTCAGAAGTGTATATTTTCGCCCGTCTGCTTTTAACCAGAAAGGAGCTCTGTATAAGACCATGATTCAACGACTGCACCGTAGCGATCTCGGAAATTCTCTCCGTACGCTCATGGAAAACGATCCCGCCTTCCGACCTGTAGCCTACTTCTCGATGGAAGTCGGGCTGAAAGAGTCTATCCCCACATATTCCGGTGGTCTTGGTGTGCTTGCAGGCGACATACTGAAAAGTGCTGCTGACCTCGGCGTACCTATGGCAGGAGTGACTCTGCTGTACCGTAAAGGCTATTTTGTTCAGGAGTTCAACCAAGACGATTGGCAGAAAGAAAAGCCCGTAGTTTGGGATCCCTCAAAAGAATTGACGCTCTTACCCAATAAAGTTACTGTTACGATGCTGGGCAGAGAAATTCAGATAGGTGTATGGGTTTACGAATGCATAG
>JAFTBT010000038.1 GCA_017455085.1 Synergistaceae bacterium | reverse complement strand
TTTGCAGTTGTGGTGCTGTGATGATGATTTGCAGTTGTGGTGCTGTGATGATGATTTGCAGTTGTGGTGCTGTGATGATGATTTGCAGTTGTGGTGCTGTTGTGAACTTTGCAGTTGTGTTGCTGTTATGAACTTTGCAGTTGTGGTGTTGTGAACTTTGCAGTTGTGGTGTTGTGAACTTTGCAGTTGTGGTGCTGTGATGATGATTTGCAGTTGTGGTGCTGTTGTGAACTTTGCAGTTGTTGTGCTGTGATGATGATTTGCAGTTGTTGTGCTGTTGTGAACTTTGCAGTTGTGGTGCTGTTGTGAACTTTGCAGTTGTGTTGCTGTTATGAACTTTGCAGTTGTGTTGCTGTTATGAACTTTGCAGTTGTGTTGCTGTTATGAACTTTGCAGTTGTTGTGCTGTGATGATGATTTGCAGTTGTGATGAAATTCGTGCATTGACACAGAAAATTTTCAAGCTATAATGTTTGGCGTAACGAACAAATACGAATTGCAGCAGTTTATCCGCTAAGAGACCTATAAAACGGCAATAAAGAGCTGTTTTCCTGCAAGTTAGGTTTTTCTGTAGCAAAGTCAAAGCTGAAAGAATGAATTGATGCCTTCCTCGTTTCTTGTTCGGTCGTTTAATAGTTTTACCCCCCTCAAATTTTTGAGTCAGGCTTCCGCTAGCTTTAGCTATTGGGATGAATGACTCGATTTTTTTTTATTGTCGTCATAGTTTTTCTTTCGTATAAATCAATCGTAGGTTGAGCATGGGTGAAGACCGCCAGCCTATAGCAGTAAAATTTGGTTGGGGCATACTTGCGTGCGCTTTCGCTAACGACCATTGGAGGCGAACCCTCAAGACACTCTTCGGAGCGCAAGGTTTGTTGATCCCAGAATCCTCTAGCTTAAGCTATGGGGAGTATGTCAACCCCCTCAAAATACGGCCAATCCTCACACACTGGAGAGACCCTATTTTTTTTGCACCCACACTTTTGCTATAGACGAAACACACACAGTTGCACACCCATATTTTTGCTATAGACGAAACACACACAGTTGCACACCCACACTTTTGCTATAGACGAAACACACACAGTTGCACACCCACACTTTTGCTATAGACGAAACACACAGTTGCACACCCACACTTTTGCTATAGACGTATCACACTCATTTCACACATACCCATCACACCAGCATCGGCTTTCTTGACGTTTGCATGTCTGTGTTGTATGGTAACTCAACCGTAAAATTATCTAGAAAGTTGTGCGTAAATTTGATCTCTATTGTTATTCCTGTCTACAACGAGGAGCAAAATATCCCTGCTCTCTCCGCTAGACTATTCCCAGTCCTCGACAGCCTAAACCGCAAGTATGAAGTAATATTCATCAACGACGGCAGCAAAGACTCATCACTAGTCCTCCTCCTCAACGAATACAAAGCCCGTCCCGAAGTCGTGAGAGTTATCGACTTCAACGCCAATTTCGGACAACATACCGCAATCATGGCCGGCTTTCGTGAATCTCGCGGCTCTATGGTCATCACTCTAGACGCAGACCTCCAGAATCCCCCCGAAGAGATCCCCAGAGTCATAGCCTGCATCGATCAGGGGCATGATGTCGTAGGCACTATACGCTTAAGGCGCAAGGATACATTTTTCCGGAAAACTGCATCCAGACTCGTCAACAAGTTCATGAATAAGATTACCGGCTTTGCTCTGAAGGACTACGGCTGTATGTTGCGGGGGTATAGGCGCGACATCGTGGACATCATCAACGAGGCCGGAGAAGCATCTACGTTTTTGCCGGCACTTGCGCAGAAATTCGCGGGCAGTCCCGTAGAAATCGAGGTGTCTCACTCTGAGCGTTCAGCAGGTGAGTCCAAGTACAGCATGTTTAGGCTCGTGAGGCTGTATTTCGACCTGATGACTGCGTTCTCGAATGTGCCGCTGCAATTAATCACTGAGTCAGGGATGGTGGTTTTTGCGTTGGGAGTGATTCCGTGCGTGATGGGGAAATTTTGGGAGGGTGTGATGTGTTTCTTGGCCGGATACACAGTTGCGTGTGTGGGAGTAGTCGGTGAATATATCGGCAGAATGTATCAGGAAGTCAGGAAGAGACCGAGATATATCATCAGGAAAATCTATGAAGGGAGAAAAAACAATGAGTAATGCTGTTTTGTGTGGATTTTCAGGCAGAATGTATCAGGAAGTCAGGAAGAGACCGAGATATATCATCAGGAAAATCTATGAAGGGAGAAAAATTGATGAGTAATGCTGTAGTTTTCGCGTATAGTTCTGTGGGTGTGGAATGCCTCAGCGTGTTGTTGAGGCACGGGGTAAATATCTCTCTGGTCTACACCCACGAAGACGACCCCAACGAAGTCCACTGGTTCAAGTCAGTATATGACCTCGCAAAATCCAACAACCTCACTGTCAGGACGGACGAACCCGACTTTTCCGTAGTGCAGGCCGCAAAACCGGACGTGATATTCTCGTTCTACTACAGGTCCATGATCGACATGAAGATTCTGGGTCTTGCACCACTGGGAGCGTTCAACATGCACGGATCACTCTTGCCGAAATATCGGGGTCGTGCCTGCGTGAATTGGGCTGTCCTCAACGGAGAGACTCAGGCGGGCGTGACTCTCCACCACATGGTCGCACGCGCTGATGCCGGAAATATCGTAGCTCAAGAATCCGTAGAGATTGGCTCGGATGACACCGCACAGGACGTTTTCACCCGAATCATTCCCGCAGCAGGAAGAGTGTTAGAGCGCAGTCTGGACGCGATACTCTCCGGAAATGCTCAGGGCACTCCTCAGGACGAGGCACAGGCCACGAAATTTGGGAGGCGCAGACCATCTGACGGGCTTATCGACTGGACGAAGAGCGCGCGTGAGATTCACAACCTAGTACGTGCAGTAGCGAAACCATTTCCTGGAGCGTTCACCGAGCAGAACGGCCACAAGCTCATGATCTGGAAGACTAGAGTGATTGATTCTCTGGATGACGCAAAAAATACTCCGGCGTTTATCGTGAAGACACATGACGGTCTGCTTGAGATTCTGGAGTGGGAGCTAGCATGAAATTAGCAATCAAGATCGACATAGACACCTTCAAAGGCTATCTTGAAGGGCTGCCCAGACTGTTAGACATCCTCAAGACTCATAACGTCAAAGCGTCCATATTTTTCTCGTTCGGGCCAGACAATTCCGGCAAGGCTTTACGGCGAATCTTCCGCAAAGGCTTCATCACGAAGATGCTCCGCACAAAAGCTCCCACGTCCTACGGGCTGAAGACTCTGTTTTACGGGACTCTGCTCCCTGCTCCGATGATAGTACCCGCGAATCCGAATCTCTTACTGCGCGCAATTGACGAAGGCCACGACTGCGGGATTCACTCTTGGGATCATGTCTACTGGCAGGACAAACTCCCCAAACTCTCACGCGAAAAGATTCATGCGGAACTCAGCAAGGCTATCGACATGTACCAGAAAATCACCGGCACTCTCCCGAAATCATGTGCTGCTCCGGGCTGGCAGGTTACTCCGGAGAGTCTGAGCGTTCAGGATTCTTTGAGCTTCGACTATTGCAGCGACGTACGGGGATTCTGTCCGTTCATTCCGGAAATGGCTGGAAAGACCTTCACGACTCCGCAAGTGCCTTCAACTTTGCCGACTATGGACGAGGTTTTAGGGCTTGTGCCTGCTGAGAAGCTCAACGCCTATTACTGGGGACTCATGCATGAGGGCTTGAACGTCCACACCATTCACACAGAGATGGAGGGCGGAAGAATGTCGGGAGTGTTCAGCGAATTTCTGGACATTTGCCGTGATAATAATGTTGGTTTTCTGACTCTCAGGGAGGCTCTCGCACAAAGCAAGCTGGTCGTGTCAAAAATAGTAGCTGGGAATCTTCCGGGCAGAGCAGGTAAATTAGCAGTACAGGTTACAGAATAGCAAGGAGAAAAATCACACTATCAATGAAGACATTATCATATGGCCGTCAATGGATTAATGACGAGGATATAGCCGCAGTTGTGAACGTCCTCAAAGGCGACTGGCTCACGATGGGGCCAACAGTCTCAGCGTTCGAGGAGTCTTTGGCGAATTATGCCGGAGTCAAACACGCAGTAACGTTTTCCAGCGGAACAGCAGCCCTTCACGGAGCAATGTATGCAGCAGGCCTCAAGGCAGGGGATTACGCGATCACTACAGCCCTCACGTTTGCAGCCACGTCGAACAGCGCGATATACACCGGAGCTACGCCACTATTCGGGGACATAGACCCGGAAACTTTGTGCCTAGACCCAAAACATGCAGAGTCACTCGCGGAGAGTCACGCAGGCAGTGTGAAAGCTATAGTGCCGGTGAGTTTTGCGGGGTATCCGTTCGACGCAGAGCCATTCAGGAAACTTGCGGCGAAGCACAACGCCGTGTTCATCGAGGACGCTAGCCACGCTTGGGGAGGCGACAGAGGGACTCACAAGATCGGGTATGATGCGGACATGACGACTCTGAGCTTCCACCCCGTGAAACACATCACTACTGCAGAAGGCGGAGCAGTCCTCACGAATGATGACGACTATGCGCGAAAACTCCGGATGTTCAGGAATCACGGCACTGTTCGTGACGCAAAAGAGTTCGTTGACGTTCCGGCCGGGATTTGGCACAGCGAAATGCAGGACTTGGGTTACAACTACAGGCTTTCGGAAATACATTGCGCACTTGGCCTCAGCCAGATGAAGAGACTTGACGCTTTTGTTGCTCGGAGAAGGGAGCTCGCGAAAATCTACCTTGAGGAGCTTGCAGGAGTCGAGGGCGTGATTCTTCCGCCGAAAAGTGAGGGACATGCGTGGCATCTGTTTGTGCTGCAAGTTAGGGAGGAGATTCATAGAGACCTGTTTATGTTCCTGAAGGAGAACGGAATCAATCCGCAGGTGCATTATCGTCCTGTGCCGCTTCAGCCGTATTACAGGGCAAAATTCGGGTACAAGGCAGGAGATTTTCCGGAGGCAGAGAGATATTACAGGCGGGCGATGTCGTTGCCGTTGTTCCCGCTGATGGAGGACTCTGACGTTCGCAGAGTTACGGACACAATCAAGAAATTCTTAGGGAGATAGATAGAGTGAGAATATTTCTGTTAGGAGCAGGCGGCTTCATAGGGAGTCACCTAGTCGATAAGATTCTGAACGACTCGAATTACTCGCATTACGAGGTTAGCGCGTTTGACATCAACACCAGCAGGATTGAGAAGTACGAGGGCAGTTCACGGTTCACCTGCCGCAAAGGAGACATATTCACCGACGACGAATATATACGCAGAGAAATACAGGCCAGTGATGTAGTGTTGCCCTTCGCGGGAGTCGCAATGCCTACGTTCTACCTGACGAAACCCCTGTGGACGTTTGAGCTGGACTTTGAGCAGAATCTAAAAGTTGTCCGGATGTGCATGGAGTACGGAAAACGCGTGATATTCCCCTCGACTTCGGAAGTATACGGCATGTCTGACGGGTCAATCCTCAAGGAAAACAGCAGCCCCCTAGTTCTCGGGCCTGTCGACAAAATGCGGTGGATATACAGCTGCTCGAAGCAGATGATGGACAGAGTCATTACTGCCTACGGAACAGAAAAGGGTTTGCAGTACACACTGTTCCGGCCGTTCAACTGGATAGGGCCGGGACTCGACAGGACTATTGACGCGAAAGAACACCGTGCCCGCTCAGTGACGCAGATCATTTACGACATACTCCATCGCGGGGAAGTGAGCCTAGTCGGCGGAGGTGAACAGCGCAGAAGTTTCACGTGGATCGGCGACGGAATAGACGCACTTATGCTCATCATCAAGAACGAGGGCGGAAAAGCTGACAGCAGAATCTTCAACATCGGCAACCCCAACAACAATTACTCTATACGCGATTTGACAGAGACCATCATTGAGGAAATGAAATCATTCCCGGATTTCGCAGAGAAAGCCCGCAACGTGAAACTCGCCATCGTGAAGCCGGAGAATTATTACTCCAGCACATATGACGACACAAAGAATCGTATTCCCTCAATCGATAACATTATGGGTTTGGGCTGGAAACCGTACGTGACTCTGCGCGAGGCAGTGAAGCTCACACTGAGAGGCTACTATGAAGACTAAAGGCCTGATTCTTTTCGGGGTGATCGCTGCCCTGCTGTGCGTGTATGTGTATTTTTCGGGGCTGGGTGATTACGGATTCATTGACCCTGACGAAGGAAGATACTCAGAGATTCCCCGCGAGATGATCGAGACCGGAGACTTCATCACTCCCAGACTGAACTACGTGAAGTACTTCGAGAAACCCATAATGCATTACTGGCTGACTGCTGCGGCGTTCATGACTTTCGGGCAGAATGAGTTTGCGGGGAGATTTACGCCTGTGATTCTTGGCCTGCTGGGGTGCGTGATGACGTTCCTGCTTGCGCTGAGGGTAACGCGTGATTTCCGTGCAGGAGTGATTTCTGGGCTGATACTTGCGTCTTCGGTGCTGTGGTTCGGGATCTCTCGCCTCAACATTACGGACATGACATTAACATTTTTCTTCACGGGGTCTCTGTATTTCTTCAGGGTATGGGTTGATGACGTGTCGCGCAAGTTATGGCTGGTGATGTTTTACGTGTTCATGGCACTGGCTGTGATGTCCAAAGGCTTGATTGGTGTGGTGCTTCCCGGAGGAATAGCGCTGATATATTCCTTGCTGACAGGACAGGGGAAAAAAATACTCTCCCGAATCTTTTCACCCATAGCAATAGCAATATTCTTCGCCGTGTGTGCGACATGGTTTGTGCCTGTGTGCAGAGCCAACAGCGACTTCTTCGATTTCTTCTTCATTCGTGAACACTTCCTGCGCTACACGACAACTATTCATGAACGCTGGCAGCCGTTTTGGTTTTTCGGGCCTGTACTGCTTGCGGGGTTTGTGCCGTGGACGGGGCTGCTTGTGGATGTGTTCAGAGCAATCTTCGGAAAATGCAGGCTGATCGAAAAGAAAGACGGTGTATTGCTGGGGCTATGGTTCCTGATGCCGTTCGTGTTCTTCTCGATGTCAAACTCAAAGCTCGTGACGTATATACTGCCGTGTTTTCCTCCGATGGCAGTACTTGCTGGAGCGAGTCTTGCCTCAATGTCCGGTAAGGAGTTCCGGAGATTCGCGGTGATAAGCACCCTGATTCTTGTGCCTCTTGCGATTACTGGCATAGTGTGGCCGAGATTCACTGATGACTCTGACGTGATAGCTATGGCTTTTCCTGCAACGATGCTTGCGGTGAGTCTGGCGGTGTTTTGGGGAGTGTCATTGCTGCTGTTGAAGGAGTCTAGTAAAACATGCGGAGAGTCTGTAGATTCTGGGAATAGTTCTGCTCTTGATGCGGCTGGTATCTCTGCGAATGATGCACATGCCTTCACACACTGCGGTGTGGTATGTGGTGTACCGCTGGTGCTGTGTATTTTGGGGTTGGGAGTGATGTATTCGGCTTCAGGAGCGTTCATGATTGAGGGAAAGCTGCTCTCACACAGGGACACTGCGAAAATCATCAAGACTATAGACGGAATAGACGACGTTGTGGTGTACCAGAAACTCATGCAGGGAATGAACTACTACCTTGAACGCAGGACGGTTACCGCAGAGATAATTGACGAGCTGGAATTTGGTGCGGCGCAGGAAGAGTCTCCGAAGTGGTTTATAGGGAGTGAGGAACTTGTAGACTTGTGGAAGAGTCCGAAGCACATAGTAACTATAGCCCGCAGGAAGAATATAGACTCTTTGCGTGAGACATTGGGGAAACCTGTGAGGCAGTGGGTGAACAGTGCGGATGTGGTATTTACGAACTTTTAGGGGTATGCGTGGAGTTTGTGTGAGTGTATGTGTTTGCAGTTCACGGTACTTTTTGCGAGAAACATTGCTTGCGTTAATATAACAAATGTCCGGTATTCAACGGCACCCGAAGGATTCTGTTTAGTGCTGCTTCGTTCCCGACCTGACACGATTCACAGGCCTCCGCCGCGTTGAGCCGGACAGCGCATATTTTATCACACTCCTATCATTTCACACCATACAGCATTGCCCAGCCTCATACCCTTTTGCGTCAAAGCTGCATGCTCTTCGTCCATCACGAACAAGTCTGCAGGCATCCCCCGAATCACGTCCTCAATCTCCGGCAGCAGGTCTTTTCGCGCAATCCCCCACTTCGTCCGCAGTGAAAGTATCGCCAACTCCACCGCCCTCTCTCTCGGACTCAGCTCCTCACGTTCCGGCCTCACCCCCGCAAAATACTCACCGAGACTCTTCGGATTCGCTATTCTCACTCCATCAATGTAACTCACCGCTGAAGGCCCCAACGCTATCACGTCCTCCTGATGCCAATACGCTATGTTATGCCTGCACTCTTGGCCGTCGGGGGCAAAACTGGAAATCTCGTACTGACTGAATCCATGACGGGGCAAAAAATACTGCGCATACCTGTAGAACTTATACCCTGCCGCGTTCAGCTCGTCATTGTCGTAGAAATTCGCTAACGGTGTATCCTGCTCAAGTGTAAGCTGGTACGTCGAGATATGCCCGGCGTAATCAATCACCGTACGCAGAGAATCATTCCAGCTCCTCAGGTTTTGGCCAGGTATCCCGAAAATCAGATCACAGCTCAGATTCAGCCCCGACTCTTTCACCAGATTCATAGCCCTCAAAGCCTGCACAGAGTCATGAATCCGGCCAAGTGTATGCAGCTCAGAGTCATTCATACTCTGCACACCCAGACTAATGCGCGAAAAATTATGCTCTCTCAGAAACGTAACATGCTCTTGTGTCAAAGAATTGGGGTTAGCCTCACAGGTAGCTTCTATCAGTGAGGACAGCTCAAAATTTGCGCGGATTATTCCCATGAGTTTTTGCCACTGAGGCAGAGTCAGGACACTCGGAGTCCCTCCGCCGATATACACCGTACGCAAAGAGACCCCCGAATATTTCCCCGCCTCACGAGCTACAGCCTCAAGCCACGCAGAAATCAGAGCATCATCTCGCCTCACGCTATAGAACGAACAGTACCCGCACTTCCGCTCACAGAACGGAACATGTACATACAGAGAATACTGCTTCACTTGCCTGCTACTTTTCGCTGGTGTCTACCTGCATGAACGCCAAAAATGCCTCCTGAGGTATCGCCACTTTCCCGATCTGCTTCATGCGTTTCTTGCCCTCTTTCTGTTTCTCCAGCAGCTTCCGTTTTCTGGTGATGTCCCCTCCGTAGCACTTGGCCAGAACGTCCTTGCGCAATGCCTTCACGTTCACTCTGACGATTACCCTGCGCCCGATTGATGCCTGAATCGGAATCTCGAACAGTTGAGACGGGATCAACTCCTTCAGCTTCGTCACTACTGCATGGCCGCGATTGTATGCCTGATCCTTGTGGCAAATGAACGAAAAAGCATCAGCAGCTTCACCGTTCACGAGAATATCCACCCTAACGAGCTCACTTGCACGCAGACCAACAAGCTCATAATCCAGAGATGCATAGCCCCTCGTTTGGGACTTGAGTTTGTCGTGAAAGTCTACGATAAATTCCGATAATGGCATTTCGTACACGAGTCTGACTCTTTCCGGCGTGATGTAGTCCATAGATTTGTACGTGCCTCGTTTGTCCTGAACTAGCTGCATGACTCTTCCGGTAAACTCTGACGGCATAAACACGGATAGCTTGATGTAGGGTTCACGTATCTCGGTGATCTCGCTCGCGTCCGGGAAGTCCGAAGGCCTGTGCGCCTCGATAATCTCTCCTGAGGCCTTCACGACCTCATAGATTACGTTCGGTGAAGTCGCGACCAGTTCAACGCCGTATTCTTCGCGGAGTCTTTCCTGCACCACGTCCATATGCAGCAGCCCCAAAAATCCGCACCTGAATCCGAATCCCAGTGCCTCCGAACTTTCGGGCTCATACGTCACGGCAGAATCATTCAGGCACAATTTTTCGAGGGCATCGCGTAACTGCGGGTAGTTGTCTCGCTCAACGGGGTAGAATCCGCAAAACACTACACTCTTCACGCGTTTATAGCCTGGCAATGGAGAGTCAGCGGGGTTGTTAGCGTCAGTGATAGTGTCGCCGACTTGTGCCTCTGCTAATGTCTTTATGCTCGCAGTGATGTATCCGACTTCGCCCGGGCCAAGTTCATTTACGGGAGTGAATCCGGGTCTGAATACGCCTGCTTCGTTGACGGGGTAAGTGATTCCGTTGGACATGAACATGATATTTTGGCCTGCTCTGATTCTGCCGTTGATGACTCTGACGTAACAGATTACACCCCTGTAGTTGTCGTACACAGAGTCAAAGATTAGTGCCTGTAGTGGAGAGTCTGTGCTGCCTTTTGGTGCTGGAATGTCCTTCACGATTCGCTCCAGAATCTCGCTGACACCTTCGCCGGTTTTTGCGCTGGCCAAGACGGAATCGGACGCGTCTATGCCTACGACTTCGGAAATTTCTTGCTTGGCGTTGTCTGGTCTAGCTGATGGGAGATCTATCTTGTTGATGACGGGGAGAATTTCGAGTCCCTGCTCTACGGCCTGATATGCGTTCGCTACGGTTTGGGCTTCGACTCCCTGTGTAGCGTCAACCACCAGCAAAGCACCCTCACACGCAGCGAGTGACCGTGATACTTCGTAGGCAAAGTCAACGTGGCCGGGGGTGTCTATGAGGTTGAGAATATACTTGTTGCCGTCTTTGGCGGTATAGTCCATTCTGACGGGAACGAGCTTGATGGTGATGCCTCTTTCGCGTTCGAGGGCGAGGGAGTCGAGAATTTGGGCCTTCATGTCGCGTGAAGCAATTGTGCCTGTGGACTCTAAGAGCCTGTCAGCGAGGGTAGATTTTCCGTGATCGATATGGGCAATTATGCAAAAGTTTCGGATATTGTTATTCATGATTATCACCTGAACAATAATATATCACGGCGCAAAAATTCACCTGCCATCAAAAAAGGGCACAGACTCTAAGCCTGCACCCTTCTCATTAATGTTGTGTACTCATCACTGTCCTGTAGCAGCACGATAAGCCATGTTCGTGGTGTAGTACTTGTACAAGGCCGTAACTGTCCGTTTTTCGTCAGTTTGAGCGTTCGCGTTGTTCAGCACTAAATTCACGTACGAGAACACAGAAACTTTCACGTTGAACTCTTTCCCATTGCCGATGACCTTCACAGTATATGTATCCGAAAGTTTGTGCGCAGATATATTTGGTATTTCGACCTTGTAGCGATTCCTGTCGGAGTAGTAGATCGCGTCATTGATGGTGCTTCCCGGAATATATGCAGCGATTGATCCTGTGTAGCCGTCCTCAGGATAAATATACAGGTTAATCGTGGTGTCAGCGTCAAGATTCAGGCTGAATCCTATGCGGTTAATGCCAGACCCTTCCGGAACATCCCTCACAATAGCCTTGTCATCAACTGCAACCCTAGCCTCCTCAAAATCTGCATCAGTGTACTCATTCGCGCAGTCAATTGCTATGTGATCCGTGCCGAGTTTCCAGCCGTTCATGCGGGAAAGATAAAGCTGTGCATAGTGTCCGAAATCCTTGATAGCTTCGATCAGATCGTGTTCTGCACCGGAACTGTTTGCTAGTGCGATGTCAATATACTCCTTCGCAGAATATTCGTGCGTGACTGTCTTGCCGTCTCCGTAGTTGAACGTTGCAGTAATCTTGTCGGCCATCTGTACGGAGTTGATGTAGCACCGGAAGCCGTAATATGTCTTCTTCTTGTTCATGAACTCCGGGTCGAAGTACTGTGGAGGGGTTGAGCTGCC
>JAFTBT010000037.1 GCA_017455085.1 Synergistaceae bacterium | reverse complement strand
TTTACACGCAGGGGGTCGTAGGTTCGAACCCTGCTTCGCCCACCAGAGATTTTGACCAATGCGGGGTCGTAGCTCAGTCGGTTTAGAGTGTCGGCCTGTCACGCCGAAGGTCGCGAGTTCAAGTCTCGTCGGCCCCGCCATAAAATTTAGAGTGATGTGAAGTCTAGAGGTCAAGTCTAAGGGGAAATGTGCAGGGCGGGATAGCTCAGATGGTAGAGCAATGGACTGAAAATCCATGTGTCCCCGGTTCGATTCTGGGTCCCGCCACCAAAAATGACAAGTTGCATGATTTTTGTGTATGTCAGCAAGCATAAGCAGTGTAAGCGAAACAAAGTACTGATAAGCAATAGTGTAGTAGCACGTAACGCAGCATTAGCAAGCAACAGTGCAACAAAGCAGTAACAAGCAGTAATGAATGATATTGCGGAAGTAGCTCAGGGGTAGAGCACAACCTTGCCAAGGTTGGGGTCGCGGGTTCAAATCCCGTCTTCCGCTCCAAAAGATACATAGTGAATAACAGGCCTTGAGGTGAACGCAAACCTTAAGGCTTTTTGTTATTATGCTTTATCGCTGTCAGCAGGTTTGTTGTTCCAGATGTCCGGCATTCTCAGCAGCATAAAGTATCAAGAATAAACCTCAGCTTTCCGAGTGTATTAACATTAGCAGCAACGAAAGGATGATTGTTTTGCGCAAAGTAGTGTTATGGTGTCTGATGACTGTAATGTGTTTCTTGGTGTTCGTGTTTTCAGGGTGCGGAGGCAGTGCAGATACCTCATCAAGCAGTGAGAGTTCAGATATTCCCAACAATAATCCGGATTCGTACAACACCGCAGCAGTTCTTGACGGAAATTGGGAGGTCATAGATCAAGAGATTGCTGTTGATGTCGATTATGGTGATGCAATACTTAATATGTATCTGGTTACAGCATCTATGAATTTCACGGATACCGAAATCACAGAAACACGCGGCATATCTACCGTAACGCTGCACGAAAGCTGGAGGGCAATGCTTAATGACGAGACACGCTCATACTTCGGAATAATTCCGGTAAATCTGGACAGCCAGATCATGAGCATGGTGAAGTCCGGTGCAGACAACTGGAGGTGCGAGCTGTTCGACGAGTACAAGACAGTCCTGAACATAGAGATACTTGCGGAGAATATCATTCAGGTGACGGAACACAGGTTAACCGTCATCAGCGATGGCACAGGAATAGAGTACGATAATGTTATGACGTTCAGGAAAAAATGAGGACACTATCAGCATGAGTTTTTGAGGCCTTCGCGTAAAGTGCGGAGGTCTTTTTTTTCGGCTATGGGCTTTCGTGAGCTGACGGCTGCCTATTCCGGAAGCTGTATATCCGCAGCATTATCCTTGATTTTCGGAGTGTCCTTCCGGCAATGATACCTGAACGGGCATTCCCCGCATGTCTCAATATCTTGACTCCTGTGCTCAAAATCTACAGCCTGAATCTTCCTCACAACTTCGTCAAACCCCTTCACAACTTTTTCTGCTTCCTCCTCATCATACGGGTACACTATCTCCGGATTGCTGCCCTTCTCGCCGGTGTAGTACAGCTTCATCCCGGACACCCCAAGCCCTAATGCATGTGCCGCTAAATACGCATACACGTTCACCTGTCTACGGCAGTCCTCCAGTCTGTCACGGTCGCTGCTGATGTTCATATTGGGCTTGCTTCCGCTCTTGAAGTCTATGATCTCCGCCATGCCGTCCCTGATTCTCACAAGGTCTATTTTCCCCTCAAGAATATATTCCTCGCGCACAAGGTTCACTTCAGCTTCAGCCATCACTATGCCGCTCCAGTCGTCGCCCTGAAGATTCACATAGTGCATCACCTGAGCAAATGCCGTTCTCTTGGCCGAGTCATTCAGGTACGCAAGCTCACTCCGTGAAAGCCGCTCGTAATTCGCGCTGAACCACTCGGAAATATTCGCCTCAGTGATTTTTGCTGCCTCCTGATTCAGTACGGCCTTGTGTATGTCCTCGATAGTGGCATGTACCAGTTTTCCCAGTAAGGTCATCTGCGAAGAAGTCTGCGGGAATTCCAGCTCACAGAAAAATTTGTACTGCATAGGGCATGATTCGTAAGTCAGTATGTCCGACGTGAAAGAATACGTTTTCAGGTGTTCAGAGTCCCGCTGTTCGTCAGCCTCAAGCTCAGACGGCGTAAATATATCGTCAGCGTCATCAAGTCTGTTGTACGCACCCTCTAAGTACTTGCTGGGAGTGATATTATTCTCGCTGCAGGTAAGCACTAGCAAATTCTGCGCCCTCGTGAACGCAACATAATACATCCTCCAGAAATCAAACAGCTTTATCGACTCTTGCGGCTCAAACTCCGGTCTGCGAGAATGTCCCGTTAGTATGCTGCTCATGAACTGATTGTTTCTGTCCTTCTGAAGTTCTGAATCAGGTTTAGACCACAGAGAATCTACGAACACTATCGGAAACTCCCTGCCCTTCGCCTGATGTATCGTCATGAATGCCACATGCCCCGCCGGAACAATCTCGGTGTCGCTCTCGTACTCGTCAAGCCCCTCGTCAATCCTGAAGCGTATATAGATATTCATCATCATCATGAACTGCGAAGCCATGTATTTCGAGTTGATGTTGTTGACGTTATAGCTGCGTTCGTAATCCCTGAAGACCTGCACAAGTTTCGACAAGTTCCGGGCCATCCGGAGGTTCTTCACGTTCCCGGCAGCCTGTGCGTTCAGTGCATGGGTGAACGGCTCAAACGCAAACAGCTCGTACAGCAAATCACTGTATGTGTAGCCGGTGTAGCCCCTGAGCTTGGCGTGGTGTTCCCGTCTCATGAGCAGGTATCTTTTCAGGCCGGAATATGCGGGCTTGTTGATATATCTGTACAGGTTTTGCAGGCAGTCCCGGTAATACTTGATGGACGCAGAATCAGTGAACAGTTCAGACTCTAAGCTCCTCAGGTAATCGGGGAACATAGATATCATGCAGGCTATGGCAAAACGTATTTCGCTCCTGCTGAAGAATAGGTTCGAGCGCGGAGAATAGACGCTGATTCCGTTAGCCTCCAGATATTGCGCAAGGTTCTGCACATTTTTTGACTTCACAGACCGGAACAGAAATGCTATCTGGCTGTAATCACTAACTGCTTCAGAATCTTTAAGCGACTTTATGAACGCTAGTATCTTTTCGTGCCAGCCCTGTACGTCGTTCACGTCAGCTAGTCTCATCACGGAAGGGTATGCAGCTTCGGGCTTGTAGGCTTCGAGCTTTTTCGGGTGCCTGAAGTTTTCCCACGAGAAAAATTCTCCTGTGTCGTCCATCCACCGGGAAGCAAACTCTACGATTGCGGGAGTAGATCTGTAGTTCAGCATGAGCCGGACGATTTTGCACTCGTTTTTGCCGAATTTCTCCGGGAACTCCAGAATGTTCCTGACCGTTGCACCCCTGAATCTATATAGACTCTGGTCATCATCACCAACAACGCAGATATTCTTGCTCTCACTGCCCAACAGAAAGACTAATTGCTCCTGAACGTAATTAGTATCTTGGTACTCGTCAATCATGATGTACTGAATCTTGCGCTGGAGGGTCTCCAGAATTTCGGGGTTTCCGCGCAGGAATCTATACGTCTGTGCGAGCAATGCAGAGTAGCTCATGGAGTCAGCGTTGCGCAGAATCTCGTCATGCAGTTTCATGGCCTGTCCGAGTGCAGACACAGCAGGATCGGTGTCGGCGATAAGCTCGTCGGGGTCTATGAGTTCTTCAGAAATTGCGTTGATGTAGTCGCGCAGTTCGCAGGAGCGTTTCCACTTGCCGGGATTCCTGAAGACCTGAGCGATTCCGGGTATTGCCTCAAAGCGTTTGTAGTTCTGCATGATCAAGTACGCATGTCCGAAGTCGTCGAGAATCCTGAAAGTTTTTCCCAGCCCCGTGAAGTCCGCATAGTCCTTCAGAATCCGGGAGCATAGCGCGTGAAAAGTCCCAACGTACATTGAGCCGGTATCAGCGAGTATGTTTCTCGACGAGAGAGCTTCGGAGATTCGTGTAGTGAGTTCCTGCGCAGCCTTGTCGGTGAAAGTCGCAAGCATAATGTTTTCGGGCTTGATGTGCTTTTTCTGGATGAGGAACACTGCGCGCTGAATCAGGGTGTATGTTTTGCCTGTGCCTGGACCTGCAATGATGAGCATCGGGCCGTTTGTGGAGGTGATAGCGTCTTTCTGAGCCTCATTTGCTGTGCCGAAGTCGAAATCCGAGAAATCTTCCGGAGTGAGTCCTGCGGTCTTTGGGTTTTCCGTCTGAGCAGAAAATTTTTCGTCCTCACCTAAGTACGACAGCAGGAAGTCTTTGGGTTTCTTGGCCGAACAGAATTTTACGACAGAGTTATCAGCAGCGAGCAGCTCCTTTCGTGAGACCAGCATAACGCATTCAGCTTTAGTGCCGTCCACAATGCTGATCTCTCTGGAATATGCGGCCAAGTTTTCGGGCAAATCATAGTGAATCACGAAGCGTATGTTTTCGCGTTGAGCCTGTTCGTACAGCCGTGAAGGAAGCACTGTGATAGTGTCGTCAAGTTTTCCGGAGTCCCTGAGGGTTTCGCGTATCTTGAAGACTCCTTCAGGTGATGAGCAGAATATCACGCCGGGGAGGTCTTCTTTTTCTGCGATGAGCTTTCGCAGTGCTGAAGGTTTGCTCTCGGAGCGTAAGACTCTCAGTGAGACATCAGGATTGTTGTAGCCTGTGATGACCCTTGCCGGTGAGCGCAAGAGGCTGAAAAATTCCTGACGGTCTGCGGGGCTGGCTGCTGCGGTGAAGATTCCGCGTGCTATGCGTTTTTTGCCGAGCGAGTCGAGAAATTCGGTGCATGGCTTGAGAATCTTGGTGTCAATGACTGCTGCAAAAGATATGTCGATATTCCGGAGTGCTGATGTGATTTCGTCAGATGTGAGCTGACTCAGTGAGGAGCATAGTATTTTGCCTGAGCCGTTTTTGAGGCTGCGGAGGAGTGCGCGGCGTTTGGTCTGTGAGGCGGACGATAAGAGATATTCCGTGTGAGGTGAGGGCTGTGAAGCGTCGGGTTCTTCGCGTGAGATTACGAGAGTGAGTCCGGGCATGAGCAAGGCAGGAAGACGGTAGCATATGCTTTTGCCGTAATGTTCGGGCATGGAGCAGAATATATCTCTGCCGGAAAGTATTGCGTCAATAACGTCCTCTTGTCCGGGCCTGAAGGAGTCCAGACTGAAGTGCTGGCGCAATAGTGCGGTGAGGTATGAGGGCTTTTGCGGAGCTGGAGGCTCTGGAGTCTGGGCGAGGGCAGGGATGATGACGGGCTGAGGTGTTGGGCGGGACTTGAGGCGGTGAAGTTCTGCCTGAAGGAATTCGTTGAGCTGCTGGGACTCTGTGAGCTGGGTGCGGAGTCCGGAGAGTTCGTGGTCTTTAGCGTCAAGCTGGGAGGACAGACTAGAGATCTGTTGTTCCTGACGTGATATCTGTTCTGTGAGTAATTTTGTTCTTGCGTTGATGAGGTTCTGTACTTGTTTCTGCTCTTCTGGAGTCAATTTCTTTTCTTCATCCTCTCTGTCGATAAGGGTATTATAGCCGTATTAATCCAGCCTGCATTGATTTACCGAAGAATTAGACTTAAAGCCCTTTGTTTTAGCTCTGGGTATGAATGCTCTTAATCCTTATTTTCTGTATGACATTTATTGTGCTGGGACATACCTGCGGTGCTTTTCACTAACAGCTCGTAGCGGAGACATTATGCTTGCTGCATACAAGCACAAGACATTTTTTCTGCAGGCAGTGCTGAGGATGCTAGAATACCCTGCCTTTTTCCGGCGCAATGCTAAGTGAATGACATAATGAGCATTGTCAAAAGATACTAGAAACTTGCCGTAAATATAGTTTCCCGGTGAGTATATATCTTGATTAGTCCGCCCAAACTGTGCAAATATGCTGATACAAGATAAGCTGAGGTCCTACAAAATCCACATGCAAAACGACACAAAAATAGCGGGAGAAAATTTCACTCATTCCCCCGCCTGAAAAACTAGCGTCCTGAAAAATTACCTGCTCTGACTACTTGCTCTGATGGTGGGCTAACATGACTGCTCCGGCAATTGACAGCAATTTTGCGCGCGGAGAGTCTGCTCTGCTGGTGAGGACTACCGGAGCTGCTGCACCGATGATCAGTCCTGCGGTCTCGCTGCCCTTCGCGAAGAAGCTGATGGATTTTGCGAGAGCGTTTCCGACCTCGATCTGCGGGACAAACAGCACGTCAGCGTGTCCGGCAACAGGGGACTTGATGTGCTTGATGCGTGCGGCTTCCTCGTCAATAGCGTTGTCGAGTGCGAGCGGTCCGTCAACGATGCAGTTCTTGATCTGTCCGCGTGCGTTCATCTGGACGAGTGCGGTTGCGTCGAGGGTGCAAGGCATGTCAGGGTTTACCATTTCGACGGCGGCAAGGCAGGCTACTTTGGGAATTTCAACGCCGAGTGAACGTGCGAAGTTTACGGTGTTCTGAACGATGTCAGCCTTCATCTTGAGGTCAGGATACATGTTGAATGCACCGTCAGCGATGAAGATCACTCTGTCATAGCCGGGAATTGAGTGGAAGTAGCAGTGTGAGATTGCTCTTTTCCCGACGCGGAGACCGACTTCCTTGTTGAGCATTCCGCGAAGGAAGTTGTCTGTGTGAAGCTGGCCCTTCATGTAGATGTCGGCGCGCTTTGAGGAGACTTCGGTAACGGCGACGATTCCGCAGGCTGCTTCGTTGTTCTCGGGGATAATGTGGTAGTTTGACTCGCTTGCTCCGGCTTCGGCGATGCAGGCTTTGACCTTTTCGGGATTTCCGACGAGCGTGGCTTCAACGAGACCGCACTTTCTTGCTTCCTCGATAGCTGAGATGAGTCCGGCATCCTCTGCCATAGCTACGGAAATGCGCTTGCGTCCCTTCTCTGCACAGAGCTTGGTTGCTTCTTCGATTAACTGCGACAATGAGCGTATCTGTTCCATGAAAAATTTTCCTCCTGTTGATGTTTTATTGGTTGACTTCAGAGCGTTTTTGCACTGAAGGTGTTACACATTTGTTGATAGTTACCCCCTCGCCACAGTGGTGGCCCTCTCCCCCTTGTCAGGGGACGTGAAGTTCTCCGCACTTACAGTCGCCCCTGCTAAGGGTAGATGTTGAACGCAGTGAGACGAGGGGTCGTCTTTGAAGGAGGGGTTATTCCAGCCACTTCTCCATATACTTCCTGTAAAGCTCAAAGAGGCGGCGTGTGATCGGCCCCATCTTCCCGTCAGCGATCGTAATCCCTCCGATCCTCACGACTGGGACGATCAGCTTCATGCTCCCCGTGATGAATGCTTCCGACGCTCCAGTGAGTTCCGACCAAAGCGGGCATCTTTCCTCGACAGTATAACCTTCCTGCTTTGCCAGTTCAATCGCTGCTGACCTAGTCGTCCCTTTGAGCACACGTGTCAGAGGAGCTGTGATGATCTTGCCGTCAACGATGAGGAAGAAATTGCTGTGTCCGCACTCTGTGATTTCACCGTGAGGGCAGTAGAGTATATCATAGGCATCGCGGGGCATCTTGTAGGTTGCGCGGTAATCGACGCTCTTTACTTCGGGGTTGTCGCGGCCGAATGACACAGGCTCAAGGACAACGCCCTTCTCGCGTGCCTCCTCAGTGATGAGTCCAACGTCATCGAATATCACGAAGAATCTCGGCTCAGGGAAGCAGGCTTTTTCCTCGTCGAAATAATCCCCGCCAGTCAGGAACGTCCTGATTCTCACATCATGGCCGACCTTTGCTATTCCCTCGCGGACGATGCTCTTCATGTACTCGATGTCCGGGAGGTTAGCGATTTCGGAACTCTTTGCGCTCGCTATGAATCTCTCCATGTGAGGGGTGAGCATCAATGACTTTCCGCCGAATGACGCGAAAGCCTCGAAAACTCCGACGCCTCTCTGTATGATCAAGTCCGAAATTGGCAGAACAGCCTCCTCCGGCCTCACGAATTTACCGTCAATAAAGCATAACTGAATCACTGTAACTGATACCAACTTTCTCTAGTAATTTTCCCGTCACTATCCGGAATATCATACGGCCTGTCGAACGGGTCAACCTCAATTCTCTGCCCGAAAGCTGCCGTCCTGCTCGGAAACGCCTTCAGCATTATGCTCAATCCGAAGGAGTCATTTCCGTTCCCTGTCCTGTCGTTCTTGTAGTGCAAGTCCCAGATCATGCAGTCCGTGTCCCACTGAACGCTGTAGAATGTCTCGTCAACAATCGACTCGAAAAGGTCATAGCTTCCCCTGAAAGCAAGATAGACCTCCCGTCCAACTGGGAATCTAACGCGCTGATGAACCCTTCGCCTGTTGCTGTACTTGTCCCAATACATCGGGCTGCTTCCCCAAGCATACTGACGTTCGTAGCCTGTCCCTAACTCGAACACTCCTATTTTATAACGTGCGCCGAGAAAACTCCTCAGCATTTCCTGGTCATTTCCGTCATACAACAGGAGAACGCCCTCAGTGTTTGCGAAAAGCTCAACGTCGCCCGCTCTCTTTTCCGCGTAATTCCTGATTCCAACGCCGTAGCGGGTCTCGAAGCCTTCCTGCGGCCTCATATAGAGAGTTTCCTTGTAGCTTCCGATTGTTGCGAAAATCCTTGACCATGAATACTGCGAATTTCTGAACCACGGTGCCCAGACGATCAACTCGGGCTGACGGTCAAGCCTTCCCTTGTACTCGTAATAGCTGTCCTTTTTGTCGGAGATGTATTCGTTGCTTGTCCAGTTGAGATGCGCTGCCCAGCCGTTATGGTCGTACATCAACGTTGCGTAAGGCCGCCAAATTTTCTCGTCCCAAACGTCGTCCCAAGAATACTCAACCCCGACCCTTATCGCAAAATCGCGGTTAAGCTCCTGTTCAACCTCAAGCATGTACTCAAAACCTGAACTTCCCGAATACGACAGCCCCAAAGAGACCGAGCCAGTTTCCCAGCCCAGAGTGCCAGTGAGACCGCCGCGTGAGCCATGAATTTCGCTCTTATTGAAGAATGGCATCATAGTGTAGCCGAGCTTCCTGCGTTTCAGCTGTACGACGTAATCGAGAGGGGACGTGAAGAGGTACGTATTCCCCAAATATACGCGGGGTTTCTTTGCGACGACCCTTCTGTTAGGAATGAAGGTTATGATTTTCGACTCCAGCCTGTAATGCGGGTGATCCAGCGCGCAAGTTGTCATTGCTACGTTCCGCCACTGAAGCATGTAGTCCTGCGGTGAACCTTTGACGAGTCCGCGTTCCTCCGCAAGCTCCCAGGGGATGACGTTGATCTCACCGCCGTAGATGTACATGACTTCGCCTTTTTCGCCGACTGAAAGATGAGTTGCCGGGCCTGAGAGTATACCTTCGCCGCTTTCGAGGTCGTAATCTATCTGGTCTCCGTTGAGGGTTCTTCCGCCGTTTTTCATGACTATTTTCTCGCCGGGGAGTGGCATAGCTTTGACTTTCTGGCTGTCAGCGTCGTACTCTATGCGCTCGGCCATGATTGTCGTACCGTTGTATTGAAGGACAGCGTTGCCCTCAGCGAGTGCATGGCCAGTTTCGTCATTGAAGGAAACACGGTCAGCATTGAGAATTACTTGGTCTGGTACGATAGCGGGAGCTGTCTCATCACCCACAGCTTCGCGGGTGTAGTAATCCTCAAAATCTGCCGAATAAGCTGAAACCGCCAACAGAAGTACGAATATTAACGTGCAAAAGATTATTTTCCTGGTTTTCGCCATTTGATTACGCCTCCATGCTGTAATAATATCACGCGGGAGTTATCTGTGCTTGCGATTGGTGTAGAGAGATAAAACTCGTCATCATGAATCGTGAGGCCATGCGGGAAAATGAAAGTGTTATTTTCGTTCTTCCACGTTAAATTCGGGCTTTCAAGCAGCCAATTACGATTGTTTTCCTGAAGCGAGCCAGTGAGATCTGAGATGCTTGCGGTTTTCTCGTCGTTTGAGTAAATGCC
>JAFTBT010000036.1 GCA_017455085.1 Synergistaceae bacterium | reverse complement strand
GCCATTGTCGACAAGCTCGCCGGAATCTGCAAGGATATAGTTCTTAATGATTCCAGCTTTGCGGAGACGTTGAAGGTCTATTACGCACAGCCTCTCTACAGGGACGCAGCACAGATGAACAAGGAAGACCCCGAAGAAGTCAAGGAACTCGAAGCAGGGTTAGCCGCTATAGACTAGCAGAGACGTAAAAATTTGTCCGCTTGTACTTAACGAAGAGTGCAGGCGGATTATTATTACTATAGGGAGGAAAACTCATGACCAACAAAATGCGCGATATTCTATGCTCAATCATAGTGATAGCTTTCGGCGCAGCAATAATCTACTACGTGAAGGGCGTACGCAGAGTCATTCGTACTGATGTCGGCTCGGCGTTTATTCCTACGCTGATAGACTGGTGCATTATCGTAACCGGAGCAAGCAAATTACTATACTCAATCTTTACCGGCCTGAAGTCAGAGAACAAGAAAATAGTGTTTGCTCAGGACTTTTTCTGGGAATAATACTAATGGTGCTGTATATGCTGGCGTTCCAGCCTGTGGGGGTCATAGTTGCGAGCGCAGTGTATCTATTTTTCCAGATGCTACTCCTCAGCGACAAGACCAACCGGAAAATTCTACTGTTCGCAATAGTTTCGGTGTTACTGCCTGTAGCTGTTGATGCACTGTTCGTGTTCGTGATAAAGATGCCGCTTCCTGTGGGCATTCTTGGATTCTAAGGGAGGTGCGTATTTATGGTAACTGCAGCACTTGCTAACGTGTTTAACCCGATATGCCTGTTCCTGATCTGGGTAGGTACGATAATCGTAATAATTTTCGGGTCAGTTCCCGGACTCAGTGCAACAATGGCGGTCGTACTGTTCCTGCCGATGACGTTCAGCCTCGAGGCCACATGCGGAATAGCCCTGCTCGTGGGGCTGTACATGGGCGGAATTTCTGGAGGCCTAATCTCCGCAATACTCCTCAAGATTCCCGAGACTCCCTCGTCAATATCTACGGTGTTTGACGGCGGACCTATGGCGGAAAAAGGCGAAGCAGGCCGTGCGCTCGGAGTGGGCATACTGTACTCATTCATAGGGTCAGTAATGGGAATACTGGCGTTAATGTTCATCAGCCCCATGCTCGCAAAAGTGTGCTTGCTTTTCGAGCCGGCAGAGTATTTTTCTGTGGCGGTGTTTTCCCTCACGATAATAGCTGCTCTCTCAGGTAAAGACCTCCTCAACGGACTCATTGCAGGCCTCACAGGATTAGCCCTCTCTATGGTCGGGATGGCTCCCATTGATACGAAGGTGCGCTACACTTTCGGGAACTACCAGTTACTCAACGGATTCGATATCACTGTGCTGTTGATCGGAGTGTTCGCGGTAACGGATATTATTCTTGCGGTTTTCGGACGCAGGAGTCTATCTCGGCATTTGGAGCAGAAAAAATATCACCTTAAGGGCTACGGAATCTCAATACTAGAGTTCATCCAGCAGATACCCAACGCAATAATCTCGTCAATCATCTGAATAGTGATAGGGATTCTTCCGGGCATAGGCGGATCTACAGCGGGACTCTTGGCCTACACAGCGGAGAAGTCGCGCTCAAAGCACCCCGAAAAATTCGGTACAGGGATCATTGACGGCATAATAGCGTCCGAGACCTCGAACAATGCAGTCATCGGCGGCTCACTAGTTCCGTTGCTGTGCATGGGCATTCCCGGCAACACAGTAGCTGCGGTGTTCTTGGGCGGGCTTGCTGGTGCATGGCATAAACCCCGGGCCGTTGATCTTCGACAAGAGCGGAGTGTACGTGTACGGGATATACTTTGTGTTGATAATTGCGAGTGTCTTCATGCTGATCTTTGAGCGTGCGGGAATGAGAATCTTCGCGAAAGTGCTCGACATTCCTAAACACATATTACTTCCCACCATCATGATAATGTGCTGCGTAGGAGCGTATTCCAGCAACAGCAGAGTGTTTGACGTGCAGTGTGTGTTATTCTTCGAGCTGTTGGGGCTTATGTTCAAGTGCTTCAAGATTCCGAGTACACCGCTGATAATCGGGTTCATACTGGGCTCAATGTTTGAGGAGAATATGCGCATGGAATTGTATGCCTCACACGGAAGCTGGATGATATTCATTGAGCGGCCGATCTCGCTGGCGTTTTTGGTGATAGCGGTGGTGTTCTGCACGTATACGGTGATCACTAACTTGCGCGGACGTGATAAGGCAGAGGCAGAAGGCAAGGAGTACCACGAGGCGGAAGAAGGAGAGCTGTAGAGAGTAGTTAGTAGCAGCGTAGAATGTGTATAGCCCCTTCGTAGACTTGAGGGGGCTTATTTTGTGGGCGTGTCCTGACTGAAGATAGCTTTTACTGCACTGAAGAGAGGCTGCCGCAGACTCATCACGGACGGTTCTGTACGCGATTCCATGTTTACGAAGTAGATCGGCTTCCCCGTATGCTCAAGAGGAATCTGCGTGAAAATGAGCACAGAAGTTACTCCGGGTAAGATCAACATTCCTATAGTGCTCGGCGACGTATTGGTGACTCCGGGCGACCTGATTTTTGCGGACAACGATTCTGTAGTGGTAGTTCTCAGCACTTAGGTCGAGGCCGTCTACAGCAAGACTAAAGCCAGAGAAAATGCAGAGGATGCCCAAAAAGAAGGTATTGAGGGAAAACACTTGCCGACAAAGTTCAACACCAAGTACGCGGAAGCCTACAAGCGTCTCGGACTCAGTGAAGAGCCGGGCTGTGAGACTGTATAGTATTGTTGTACAGCATACACGGAGATGGTGCCGGAACATTTTCACCTCAGGCAGTTAGCGGAGTACGTGAAGCAGGGAATCTATGAGGCTGGCGGAATCCCTCGCGAGTTCAACACAATAGCTGTGTGTGACGGAATATGTCAGGGGCACAAGGGCATGAAACATTCTCTGATGAGCCGTGAAGTAATCGCTGACACTATAGACTGCATGATTGAGGCTCACCACTTCGACGCAATGGTGATGATGCTGGGCTGCGATAAGATTGTTCCAGGCATGTTGATGGCGGCAATGCGTCTGAATATCCCAGCAATATTCGTTCCCGGAGGCACTATGATGCCAGGAAAGTATAAGGATTGACTCTGACACTAACGGACAAGCGCGAGCTGATAGGCAAAACATGTCCCTTAAGGAGTTAACGGAGGCCGAACAAAGTGCTTTGCCCGGAGTCGGAACATGCTCAATGCTGGGGACTGCTAACACTATGAGCTGCTTCACGGAAGTGTTAGGAATGGCATTGCCTGGGTGTGGCCTTCCTCATGCTGTCAGCTCTAAGAAAGCACGAATCGCAAAACGGTCAGGCACAAGAATCGTCGAGATGATCAAGGAAGACCTGACTCCCAGAAAAATTATGACCCGTGAATGTCTGCGCAACGCTATAGCTGCGGGTATGGGCTATGGGAGCTTCCACAAACTCAACGCTTCATATTCCGGCAATAGCTCACGAGGCGAATCTTGACGTGACTCTTGCGGATTTTGATGAGGCAGGAGGAATCCCGGCACTGTTGAAAGCTATCGAGTCTAAACTTGATACGCACGTGATGACTGTTACGGGAAAAACTCTCGGCGAAAACCTCAAAGACGTCGAGCTTGTGGAGAATGATGCGATATTCCCGCTCTCAAGTCCCAAGAAACCCGAAGGAGGACTCGCAATACTTCATGGCAATCTTTCACTCAATGGAGGAAGCGTGTGAGGCTGTTTCTGGCGACAAGATAACGCAGGGCGATATTCTCGTCATAACATACGAAGGCTCGAAAGTCGGCCCGGGTATGAGCGAAATGCACATGGTTACGAGGCTGATCGTTGGGCGCGGAATGGATGAGATGTGCGCATTGATCTCGGACGGACGTTTTTCGGGGTAATCACGAGCCCCATGCATAGGGCATATCTCACCTGAAGCAGCAGCTGGCGGATCTATCGGACAAGATTATTATTGACATCCACAACAGAAAATTGACTCTCTGTGTGCCTGATGAGGAGATTCAGAGCAGACTGAAGGACGTTAAGCACCTGAGGAAGGAAAGAACTTCAGCATTGGAGCGTTATTCTGCGCTGGTTACTTCCGCAGACAAAGGAGCTGTGCTGAAAAGACCGAAGGAGATGCAGCGATGAGATGCTTGATCACTGATGCTGTTTACTCAGGGATCGCGGAGGAGCTGGGGAAATATCTTGACGTTATTGTAACCGGAGGCAAGCCCTTATCCCACGAGGATATGCTTTCTCAGATCGGCGGCTATTAGATTCTGATTATGCGCGTGAATCCGATTATTGACAGGGAAATTCTCGACACTGCCACCAGCCTGAAGATGATAGGTGTATGCGCTGCGGGCATGAATCACATTGACATGGACTATGCGAAGGAAAAGGGTATCCTTGTTGTGAATGTTGCGAGGCTGGACGCAAATGCTGTAACAGAACTGACCTTCGGAATGATGCTCGACATAGCACGTAAGATCATCCCTGCGAATAAGGACGTGAAAGAAGCTCACCACTGGGACAGAAGCCATTTTGTGGGGTATGAATTTCGCGGAAAGACGCTCGGCATTATGAGATTTGGGCGTGTTGGGCGGAGAGTTGCTGAATTAGGGAAAGTCTTCTGGATGATGATTGCGGCGTATGATTCGTATCTGAAACCGGAGCAGTTTGAGGCAGCCGGAACAAAAGGGATGTCCGTTGATGAGTTGCTGAAGGTGTCCGATTTCGTTTCTGAGCATGTACCTCTGACACCGGAAACAAAGTACTTGTTCAGCAAAAGCACACTATCTCTCATGAAGAACACTGCAGTAGTCCTGAACATGAGTCTCGGCGGCATAGTCAACGAGTCAGACATGTACGCAGCTCTGAAAGCAGGAAGTATAGGCGGGTATGCAGCAGATGTCCTAAAGAACGAGCTGGCAGGCTCTGGCCTTCAGGGTAATGACAGCTTCATATCTCCGGTGTTCGAGTGCAATAACTTTGTGGAGACTCCGCACATTGGGGCGCATACGCTGGATATGTTCCATGATGTTGGTGTATTTATCACGGAGAAAGTGAAGGAGTTTCTAGGAGAGGTGTAGAGACTTGCGGCGAAAGAGTACGGCTCTGTGGAGAGAGATTCGCGGGGTCATATTTTTATGGAGAGGGTGTGTAGAAATTGGCGGTGTGGCTCTTGGGGGCAATAACTATAGTCTGTCATGAACTAGCATATTTTGCAGGAAGGGTGTATAGAAATTGGCGGTGTGGGACTTAGGGGGCAATAACTATAGTCTGTCAATGAACTAGCATATTGTGCAGGAAGGGTGTGTAGAAATTGGCGGTGTGGCTCTTGTGGGCAATAACTATAGTCTGTCATGAACTAGCATATTGTGCAGGAAGGGTGTGTAGAAATTGACGGTGTGGGACTTAGGGGGCAATAACTATAGTCTGTCAATGAACTAGCATATTGTGCAGGAAGGGTGTATAGAAATTGGCGGTGTGGCTCTTGTGGGCAATAACTATAGTCTGTCATGAACTAGCATATTTTGCAGGAAGGGTGTATAGAAATTGGCGGTGTGGCTGTTTACGTGGAATGCTGACAGATGGCTATGGGATAACTACGACGAAGAATGTGAAGGTCTCTCGGAGGATTATCCTGTAGTGTCGTGGTCGTGCCAAGCAAAAAGGTGCAAATAGGCGATGAGTTTTTCCTCATCAAGTTAGGGAAGCCTCCGCGCGGAATTATTGGTCATGGAATCGTAACTAAGGATATGTGCGAGGGTGGACACTGGGACGAAGACAGGATAGGAAAGACCATTTATTACGCTACTGGCAAATGGGATACCCTGTTGAACTACAAGACACAGGAGATTCTTGACGTGGCTGTACTCGATGAAAAATGCCCTCAACAATTCTGGCATCCTCAAGAGTCAGGAACAAGAATCAAAGACGAAGTACTCCCCATACTTTAAGATCTTTGGGCGGAGGTAACAAAGCATCACCATCAACACCATGAGCATATACGTAGCGATTACTCTCACAACCATGAAGATGGTGTATATACTGAAAACACATATCACCATCAACACTATGAGCATATACGTAGTGATTACGATGTATATACTGATTACCCCGAAAACCCCGAAGAAAGTGTATATTATCAGGTAGACACAGCAGGCGGAATACTCGAAGGCACAAAAAAATCCGTCTACTCCACAAAATACGAACGAGACCCCAAAATCAGAAGAGCTTTCTTGCATGGAAAACATCTCAGGTGCGAAGTATGCGGCTTTGATTTCGGGAAGGCATACAGTGAATTAGGTGCGGGGTATATCGAGGTTCACCACAAGAAGCCCATATCAGACGGAGAACGTATCACTAACCTGAACGAGTATCTCGTCATGCTGTGTTCGAACTGCCACAGAATGATTCACAGGGGAAAAGATCACATGATTACTGTTGACGAGCTGAGAAAACTTATCGGCTCAAATGCACAACAAAAGGAGTGAAAATAATGTATCAGATACTCATCAAGGGCGGAACTATCCTAGACCCTGCAAACAATATCCGTGATGCGCTTGACGTAGCTGTAGATGGCAAAAAAATCACGGCCATAGCTCCGGAGATCAACGCTCCAGCAACTCACGAGATCGACGCTTCCGGCTGCTTAGTCGTTCCAGGACTCATAGACCATCACGCACACGTGTATCCTCTCGCGAAAATTGGCTTCCCTGCCGAGAGTGTATGCTTTGCCTCCGGAGTCACTACAGTAGTTGACGCAGGCAGCACAGGAGCATTCACATACAGGCAGTACAGGGACTTCATCAGAACCAGCAAGCTCACAGTGAAAGCATACATCAACGTCTGCGCGACTGGACTCGCCTCACTTCCTGAACACATGGAGGACGTTACGCCGGAGCATTATGACTCTGGAGCAATACGTGAACTTTTCGAGGAGGAGGGCGCGAATCTCTTAGGCCTGAAGCTGCGCACAAGTGCCGAGATCGTCGGATCGTTGGGCTATGAGCCGCTGAAGCAGACCGTAAAACTCGCGGAGAGCTTAGGGCTTTCGGTGATGGTTCACTGCACTAACCCTCCCGGAGAAATGTCGGAGCTTGTTAGTTATCTTCGTGAAGGTGACATCATGACGCACATGTACATGAACAAGGGCAGCACTATCTTGAACGACTTCGGCCAAGTGATTCCGGAGGTGCTTGAGGCGAGAAAAAGAGGCGTAGTGTTTGAGGCGGCGGATGCTAGGGGGCATTTTTCGCTTGACGTGAGCAGCAGAGCTATACGCAATGGATTCTTGCCTGACATTCTCGCAACAGACCTCACGAAAATGAGCATGTACCTGCGTCCGACAGCGTTCAGCATGGCCAATCAGCTCGCAAAATACTCGATGCTTGGGATCCCTGAGGATGAACTTTTCGGGATGTGTACGATAAATCCGGCCAGACACATGAAGATTGACGACAAGGCAGGGAGTCTGACCGTAGGGCATCCGGCGGATATAGCTGTCTTTAGGCGTGAGGAATGTATGACTCAGTTTGGGGACAGGCCGTATTCGGATCCGTCTGGTACTCTAAAATTTGGGGAATATATTTACCGCCCGATGATGACTGTGAAGAATGGTGAAGTAGTTTTCCGGGATATAGCGTTTTAGTGAGTGAGATCATTGGCAGGTCATGAAGTTAGCGGCCTGCCTTTTTGTGTGAGTTAGTCGCCTGAAAGTGTGAGTGTTACGTCAGATTTGCCGAGAAGGTCTGCAAGTTCTGAAGCCGTTTTCCCTGCAACTCTTCCCAGCCGAGTATATGCCCACGTGTTCGCACCGTAAAATATCACTATCTGATTCCCAGAGTACAGCACAATATCTCCGGGCTTTGTGGTGATTCTCCTGTCGTTTCTCGGCAGACTCCGGCCAAGTGAACCCACCTGCTCAAAATCGCTATACATATGCATCTTCACGGTGAGGGGCAAACTTTTCGCGAGAGCCTTCACGGTTTCGTTGTTCTCCCATTCCACAGCAACAGGCACATCATCAATCTTCATGTGTATCACTGATTCCGCTCCTGCCTGCGCCGCAAACAAAGCTATCACTGCTGCTATAACTACTGCTCTCAACATAATAATCACCTCGCAAGCATAATAAAACCTCCTGCCGTTATCAGCAAGAGGCTCAAAATTCGCTCACTGATTTACTGCAAATTATGCTGGGTTATGCCTCGTAGACATCATCACGGATCTGGAACTCTTTCTGCTTCAGAGTCTTGTACACCCAATCGCGGTTGATAGTGCCTGCGCGTGTCTTCTCGAGTTTGCCCTTGTCTGCTGTCTGGAATTGCTTTGCGTCCTCGAGGACTTTTGCGGCATCCTTTCTCGGAATCACGATAACTCTGTCCGGGTCAGCAAGGATAATATCGCCGGAGTTGATGCTGATACCTCCGCAGGAAATCGGTACGTTCAGGTAGTCGGAGCCTTCTTTGTACGGGTCGCCTGGCATCTTTCCGGTGCAGTATACCTGGAAATCCCACTTGCCTATCTCGTCAATGTCCCTGATTGGTCCGTCAAGGATTATGCCTGCGATTTTCTTCTGGAGGTACAGATACGCCATCATGACTTCGCCCATAAGTGCGCGAGTGGAGTCTTTCTTGATTGGCACCACGAGAACATCACCCCTCACTGCAATAGTTCAGTGCTGCGTGAAGTGCGAGGTTGTCGCCTGCTCTGCACTTGACGGTGAAGGCTGAGCCGGCCATCATCTGGGCTTTGGGTTGCTGACGAGGTGGATGCTGGGGTTCATTGCGGAGATTTTACCCATGACGTCCGCGATTTTGGAGGCGGGGATTTTCTCGAACTCTTCGATCAGGGTGGGGTTGGGGATATGAGGCTTGAGGTATATTCTTTTGCCGACTGACATAGTATATTCTCCTTTGTGTGTATGATTATCGAGTGAATGAGCGAACATTACTGCAAACTCTTCACCAACACAAACACGCATAATTTTACTTATCGACAATAATTTTTTGTCAACATAATATTTCTGTGATCTGCTGAATACCTATGCATAATTCATAATCGTAGCCGACACAAACACACTTCACAACTGTAGCCAACACAATCACACTTCACAACTGTAGCCAACACAATCACACTTCATAACCGTAGCTGACACAATCACACTTCATAACCGTAGCTGACACAATCACACTTCATAACCGTAGCTGACACAATCACACTTCATAACCGTAGCTGACACAATCACACT
>JAFTBT010000035.1 GCA_017455085.1 Synergistaceae bacterium | reverse complement strand
GTGTGCATGAGGAAGTGAAGGCATGAATGAACTTGTGGATGTGGATATAACGTATGACCCGCAATCACAATCGGTGATTGTGAAAAACAAAGAGGACGGCTCAGTGCTATCAATACTTGATATTAGTGAAGACTCTGACTTTATGGCAAGAATAAACAGGATGATAGCAGCAGCCCAAAGCTGTATGAATTGGCGGAAGCAGTTGCGAAACTGCCTAATGAGCAGTGCATGATCAGCCCGCTGATTCATGAGGCTCGCAAGCTCATAACCAGCATTGACGGGAAGGAAGCTGAACATGATTAAGTGGTATACGGTGAAAGACATAATGGTCGGCTATTCACTTGAAAAATGGCAGATAACTAACATGTGCAAAGAAGGGAAGTTAGGCGCAATGAGAGTAAGGGACGAGCGTTTCAAGAAAAGTCCCGGCCAATACCTAATCCCAGAAGCAGAGTTAGTGAAGCTGTCTGAATACAAAACCGGAGAGCCGTTGTTCAAAGAAGCACACCAGCCTTCAGAATATTTGACATGGAAAAACCATGAAACTGAAACTGAACGCATGGAAGAGCTGATAGGTAATTATAGGGAATACCTACGCAGTGAACGTTGGCTGAGTTTAAGAAATCAGGCATTGAAACGCGACGGTTTTGTATGCCAGATGTGTGGGTCTGGAATAAATCTGCGAGTCCACCATGTGCATTATGAACATGTGGGAACTGAGTATGAAATTGATGACTTAGTAACGCTATGTGAAGAATGCCATAGCAAAGTTCACGCAAAAGATAATCATAGACTGGAGGTCGAGCATGAGACAGCGAGAAGGTAAGGACAGCTATTACCTGAACATAGCAGAAGCGGTACTAGCGTGTTCAACCTGTCTGCGTCGGAAGTATGGAGCAGTGATAGTTCGTGATGACGAAATCATATCAACAGGTTACAACGGTTCACCGCGAGGAGCAGGAAATTGCATAGATTTAGGCTACTGCTATCGCAAACAGATGCAAGTCCCGCACGGAGAGAAACAGGAACTTTGCCAAGCCGTCCATGCAGAAGCGAACGCAGTAATTTCCGCGTCAAGGCGAGACATGATAGAAGCAACGCTGTACCTTGCCGGACAGGAAGCGAACGGTATACCGATAGCCGAAACAGCACCATGTGCGATGTGTTACAGGCTGATACTTAATGCTGGCATAAGCACAATTGTTACTCGAAATATAGACGGCATGATAACCCGAAAGGCCTGCCATCCGTATGAAGTTTATAACCTAGAACAGGTATAAAGGAGATGAGAGTATGAGTGAGCTGAAACGCTGTCCTTTTTGCGGAGGTAAAGCAAGCGTACGGCAGATAACACCGCTCACAGGAGGAACTTCGAGAGAGTTCGGCTACGGCGGATATTTCGTGATGTGTGATTGGTGCATGACCTCAAGCAATAACTACAGCACTGAACAAGTAGCCGCTGATCACTGGAACAGGAGGGTACTGGATGAAAGCTGATAACTGCATTCACGGGGAAGTCTGCAAGAGCAGAATGTGGTATTACCCGCAAAACGCTGTAGAGCGGGCCTGCAATCGCTGTGAGTTCTATGCAGAGCCTAAAACTGTAACTATCTGCAAAACTGAATGCTTGCACTACCACGCATGCCTCAGGTTGCAAAAGCTCAACAGAAACCCCTACATGTACTGCGAGTACTGTGAAGAGTTCCGCGATAAAAATTCTCAGTTAGCAGAAATAATACGGGGCGAACAGTGGGAGCTTTGCATCTGCCCAAAAACTCAAAGCTCAAAGGAGGATTAACTATGAAGGCACAGAGCATTGACAGGCTTGCGCTGACGCGTCAGAAATTCAGCGCAAAGATGTACGGAGATCACGGCGGCAGGATACCCTACGAAAAGCCTGTAGTTGTGGACGCTCCGCAGCACCGCGAAGGGTACAGCAAATGTCCTTCATGCGGACAGGAGACACTGATTCACGAGGACGGATGTATGCACTGCCGTTTGTGCGGCTGGTCAGCGTGCGGTTAGGAAGGGAGGTGAAAGCATGCCCACTAGTTTTATTTTTGGATATTGCCTTATGGGAGCTTTGAGTATCCTGTGCTTGTCGGCAAGCATCGCAGTACTCATCAAGACACAGGAACTTCACAGCAGGTGCATTGATATTCTCGTAGTCGCGTATGACTGGCTCGAACAGTGCAGGTACAAGGACGGAAAGGAGGCAGAGCATGAGTAAGTTCACAGGCGGTAAATGGAAGATAGACAGCACGCTTAGGAGAGTATCTTGTCCAACAGTGTGCGAGATAAGGCCAGAAACATCCAACGAGAATATACCTCCTCAATCGATCGCGCATATTCCGTTAATGTCTTTTGGAGAAGGCAGTATTTCAAAACAAGAGGCTGAGGCCAACGCCCGACTGATTGCCGCAGCACCGGAAATGTACAGGTTGCTGAAAGAGGAGCTAATCCCGACATCAGACTATGGCGGGATATTGAGCTTTGCACGTGAGGTCAAGATAAGGGCTGTCTTAGCCCGCATTGACGGAGAGGAGGTTTTAGTGTGAGCAAATTCACACAAGGCGAATGGAAATATCTTGATGAACTTTATCAGGTATGCGCATATACAGACACTGAAGAGCCCGGTCTGCTAGCAGATATAACCGGCGAAATCGGGTGCAAAGGCTTTTTCAACGAGGAAGAAGTTCATGCTAACGGCAGGCTAATAGCCTCAGCTCCCAAAATGTACTGGCTATTAACGGAGATGCTAAAGATTTCGGCTATGAAAGCGCAGGCCTCGACGGAGAAGAATGAACCCTTGTTCATGAAGGCTTTAGTTGCGCAGGACGGAGCAGAAAATATAGCTAAGAAACTCTTAGAATATATTAACGGGATGGAGGCACAGCCATGATAACGGAACTTACAGCATCCATGATAGGGACGTTTAAGCGATGCCCGCGCCGTTATGAGCTTGAGTACATTCACGACCTTAAGCCTACAGAACCATCTGAGGCACTGGCCATAGGGAGCAGTTATCACACGAACGTCGAGAATATTCTCAAGCATGAAGATTACGATCACGATGGACTAGCCGGAAAGATGGCCGAAGCGTTCGAGAAGTACATAGACTGGCAGGACTGGGATGCGCAGCCGGAGAAGGAATTTCGAGTAAGGCTTTCACGAGGGCTTTACCTGAAGGGACGGCTTGACGCTCTTACCGCTGACGGGATTCCTGTGGAGCATAAGACGACCGGCCAATACTCACTAGAGAAGTATATAGACCACCTAGCTTATGACGACCAGATAACGATATACATGCTGGTAACACAATCGCCGCGAGCAATCTAC
>JAFTBT010000034.1 GCA_017455085.1 Synergistaceae bacterium | reverse complement strand
CCGGATAGAGCTGTATCGTTCAACGACATTGCGGGACATCCTACAGCGCGTGCGTTGTCCGAGTGGCTTGACGGAGCAGGCGGGGAAACATCAGCACCCGAAATGGACAGAGACTTTTACCCGCTCACGAAGACGCAGATGGGAATCTACCTTGAAGCTCTCACAGGAGGCAACGCAGCTACATACACTATGCCCTACCTCATGAAGGCTGTTGAAGGAGTCAGCGCAGAAAGAATCATTGCGGCAGTGAAGTCAGTAATCTCCGCTCATCCGTCAATGAAGTACGTGATACGTGCCGGAGCAGACAGAATCCCTCACGTGTTCATGACACCTGATGCTCCCGTAGAGATTCCGATCGTTGACGGGAAAGCTGAGTACAGGCTCGACTTCATGGAACGTTTTGTGCCTGTTGTCGCTATGACTGATGAGATGTTGTTTCACTTTGCCGTCTACAGGACTCCGGAATGCTGCTACTTGGCCGTGAAAGTACACCTGATATTCTTCGACGCTTCAGCAATAAGCCTATTCATCTCTGAGCTTAACCGAGCGTTGTCAGGGCAGACACTCACTCAGGAGAAATTCACGGTGCAGCAAGCCGCAATGATTGAGGAGGCCAAGATTCGCGACGGCTCACACGACAAAGCAGCGAAGTACTACGCAGACATGTTCAGGGACGTTGACGACATGCCAAGACTCTCCGGAGATATTGACGGAACATTAACGCCCGGTGTCAGCAAGAATATGCGCTATGAACCGAAGACCCCACTTCAGCACGAGTCAAAGCCTTCTGCGCAGAACACCAGATCTCAGAGAGTAGCTTTTTCTTGGGAGCTATGGCCTTGATGTTGGGAAAATACCTCAACACTAAGCACATAACTTTCTCGACTGTCTATAACGGGCGTTCACTCGCAGGCCAAGAAACTACGTTAGGGACTCTCATCAAGCGCATACCTGTTTACGGGAATCTCTCGGAGAATGTTCACGTTACGGACTTCCTGCGCAAAATCGGCCGTCAGGTCTTCGAGAGCATGAGCAATGACATATATTCATTTGACGAGGTGCTCAAGAACTGCCCCGTGAACGAGGATATAGAGTTCATCTATCAGGGCGACCTGTTCACCGACAAGATGGGCACGTCAGCCGGTGAGAGACTCATAGAGGGAGACTCGTACTTCATGGAGCACTACCATACCGGAATGGTTACGGGCTGCATGTCGATACAGTTCTTCTCCACTAACAGCCTGTACAACATGACGATAGAGTACCGCAATGAACGTTTCTCCGCAGAATTTGTGCGCGGGTTTGCTGAGGACTTCTTCACGATTGCTGAGGGGCTGTTATCGTGTGAGACTATCGGGAGTGTGTCAATGCTCAATGCGTCGGACAAGGAGAGCCTCGCGCGCTTCAACGACACTGCTACAGATATTCACTTCACGCCTGTACACGAACAGATACACATTCATGCGCTGAACACTCCAGACAAGATTGCTGTTACTGCCTGCGGAAAATCCCTCACCTTCAGGGAGCTGGATATGCTTGCGAACCAGATAGCTTTTGCGCTGAGAGACAGGGCGGTCCGGAGTGAGAGTCTTGTTGGTGTACTGTTTGAGCGCACCGTGTGGGCATATGCCGCAGAAATAGGCATACTCAAAGCTGGAGGAGCATTTGTGCCGTTCATACCGGAATATCCAGATGAGCGCATAGAGTTCTGCATGTCCGACGGAAATATACACATCCTGCTCACGAGCGAGGCGATCGCACAAAAACGTCCTGCACTCGGCAAAAGCTGCAGCGTCATCACGATTGAGGAGCTTTTATGCGCAGAGAGTCTTGACGATGTGAAACCCTCAGGAAATTTCTCAGCATCTCCAGAAATTCACACGGAACGCAATAACCTCGCTTACTGCATATACACCTCAGGCACTACAGGCCGCCCCAAAGGTGTAATGATCGAGCACGGAAATATCGCCAACTACGTACACAGGAACCCGAAATCTATCGAGATCATGCACTACGCACAGCACGAAAGAGTCTGCCTCGCACTTGCAGCGTTCTCGTTTGACGTGTCGGTAGTCGAGGAGTTCGTACCGCTGTGCAACGGAAACACCGTAGTCATTGCCACTGACGAAGAGATTCACACTCCCTCACTGCTGGCTGGCCTGATACTCACAAACGGCGTGAACGGGATCACATGCACTCCCACGTACTTGGCGAGCCTGCTTGCTATTCCAGAAATGTGCGACGCTCTCAGACAAATAGCATTCTTCGACATAGGTGCGGAGGCTTTTCCGAGTCAGCTTTTCGGGAAGTTACGGGCACTGCGTGAGGACAGCGTGATTCTGAACGTCTACGGCCCGACTGAATGCACGATGGGCTGTGCTGCTGAAGAGATGGCTGACGGAAAAATCATCACTGTCGGAAAACCAATCGCCAACACGAGATTTTACGTGTCGGACACCTTCGGCAATGAGCTTCCTGTTGGGATTCGCGGCGAGCTGATAATCTGCGGTGATCAGGTCGGAAGAGGCTACGTGAATCTTCCGGACAAGACAGCAGCAGCATTCTTTGTGCATGACGGAATGAGGGCATATCACAGCGGAGACTTGGCCGCATGGACTGAGGACGGGAAAATACGCATCTTCGGACGCATTGACAACCAGATAAAACTTCGCGGCTTCAGGATTGAGCTTGACGAGATCGAGAAGGTCATAGCCGAATTTCCCGGAGTGAGTGCAGGAGCTGCCAGTGTGGTCAAGTACAACGGTGCGGAGTATCTCGCGGGGTATTACGCTGCTGAAGGTGAGGTGTCTGCTGACGGGCTGAAGGCGTACATGCAGGGAAGACTTCCGGAGTACATGATACCTTCCGTGATTGTGAGGCTGGAATCTATGCCGATGACCTCAAGCGGAAAGATCGACAAGCGCGCACTGCCTCAACCGGATTTTTCAGCGTTACGAGCAGAATATGCAGCTCCAGAGACCGAGACGGAAAAATTATTATGCCATGCTTTTGCGGCGGCAGTGAATCTTCCTGAGGAGAAGATCGGAGTGCTTGATGATTTCTTCGAGCTTGGGGGAGATTCTTTGCGGGCTATGCTTGTGTTGTCGGAGGCGGGTATTGACGGACTCAACGCGGCGGACATTTTCCAGAAGAGGACTCCGAGAGCTATTACTGAGGCAATGAGTGAACGATCGCACAAGAAGAGCATTGACGAACGTGAAGATGCAGCCCGAAAGATCCAGCATAGACTTACGCCGCTCCAGCGTCAGATGATGGACGTTCAGCTGTTCAAGCCGGACGCAACCATGTGGAGCAACATGCATATTCTTGCGAGGTTTGAGATGTCCGTTGATGCTGAAAGACTCTGCAAAGCCCTCAACAGTGCACTTCAGAATCACCCTGCGCTTTCGAGTGCGTTTTTCTTCAACGACAACAACGAACTTGTGCAGCAGCATATACCCGGCCTGCTCCGTGAAGTGAAGGTGCGCGACATCTCCGAAGCTACCGCCGAGATTCTTCCGGACGTACTCGTAGCACCATTCCCCAAGATTCTGGACTCGTGTTTGTGCAGGGCAGGTGTCTTCCGTTCGCCGAGTCATGTGTATCTTTTCTCGGACATTCATCACATCTTGATGGACGGCGAATCATTGGGTGTATTGCTTGCTGATATTGTGAGGGCGTATAACGGTCAGGCATTGGCGAGGGACTACTATTTTGTGATTCGTCAGGAGGAAGAAGAACAGGCCGCTTCAGGAAAAATGCAGCAGGCTAAAAACTGGTTCACCGAAAATTACGGCGATGAGGTTTGGTGCAATATATTCCCTCCGGATCATGACACAGGCAGTATCGATCAGGCAGAAAGAACACGCAGGCTGAGATTCAGTGCAGAGCAGGTGAAGGAGGCTGAATCGTATTGGGGAGTAACGCATTCAGTTATGGCGATAAGTGCTGCACTATTGGCTTTGTCGCGATTCACAGGGAAACAGCACGTGATGACTAACTGGATCTTCAACAACAGGCTTGATTCAGAGGCCGCAAATGCTGTCGGAATGCTCATCAAGAATCTTCCTGCTGCTGCCAAAATGGAGGAAGTGTCGTCGATGCGTGAGCTGCTGGAGTCCGTGAAGGAGCAGGTAACCGAAGGGATTGCGCACAGTGAGTATGACTTCATGACGGAGCATTATCAGCCGTTTGTTAATGACTGCATGGAAGTGAACCTGCAGCTTGCGATAAACGCTTATGAGCTTGATGTTCTGAATCCGACATTTATAGAGCTGGAGGACGATTTCACGTCAGCAGGTGCGCGGCTTGAGCTTGAGCTTCTGGAGAATGAGTACGGCGACGGCGGATTTGACTCCGAAATGGAATACGCAGAGGGGCTCTTTGACCGTCAGAGGATGGAGAAATTTCACGACCTGTATGCTGACATTCTGGAGAGCCTCATAGCAAAGCAAGACATCTTTTAGCCGCAAACACACGCAAAAAAATTCCCCCCAGCTATTCACTGAGGGGAATACTCCTGAATCTCTACCACACCGCTACACGTTCACCAGGGGCCAAGTACATCCCATCTCCCTCACCGATTCCGTAATAGCTATGGAATTTCTCGTACTGCTGCAACGTCGCATTCACACGCAAATACGGAAACGCATGTACATCCGTCTTCAGCACCATATCCGTCCGTTCACGAGTCTCTATCAGCTTCCAGATCTTCGCGTAGTTCCTGAAGAATTTTCCGTAGTCGAATCCCTCGTGTCCTTCCGCAATCCCAAGCATAGCCTTCACTCCTGCCATGTCCGCAATCACTTCCGTATGCACAAGTTTTCCGTTGTACTTCGTCCCTTCAGGCGTAACTGTCATTCCGTCAAAGTACTTTATCAGCCTGTCCGCACGTGCCTGAAACTCTTTGTAGTCCTCTTCCGTCCACCACTTGGCCACATTTCCCGTCTTGTCGAACTGCGCTCCGTTAGTGTCGAACGCGTGAGATACTTCATGCCCTATCACCATACCTATGCCTCCGAGTTTTTCCTCATAGGACATCTCAGGCCGGTAGAAATCCCCGCCAAGAATCCCAGCAATAATATTTATCGAGTTCTCGCTCGGATGGTAATACGAGTTCACCACAACTACATCGCTGATCCACAAGTCATGGTCTACTTTCGTGTTCAGCCGGTCGTAAAAATATGTCTTCACTGCGAACTTCCGAAGTGCATTCAGCGCATCAATCAGGCTGCCTTTCGGGTCAAGCTCCAGCTTCGAGTCGTCTACCCATTTGTCCGGATACGCCGCATTCAGCCTCATAGCCTCCAGCTTCTCGACAGCCTTCTGCTTTGTGGAGTCAGAGAGCCATTCTTCGGACATCAGCATAGCCTTGTAGTACTTCACTGTGTCCCGGATAATCTGCTCCACTTCCTTCTTGGCCGAATCCGGTACGTACTTCGCAACATACAGCCTCGACACCGGACCTGAGAGCCTCCCATGCACAAAATCTACTGCAAGTTCATCATCGGGTTTGCTGCCAGTGATTCCGTAGCGTTCACGTGAGAGTCTCTGATACTCGCGATATGCTGGCTCGTCCGTTATCGAGATATATCCTCCCACAAGATTGCAGAGCAGATACGCCTTGATATTCTCCAGATTCTCGGAAGTGTATAGCTTGTTCAGCGCGTCAAGCCACTCCGGCTGCTGAAGGTTCATCAACCTAGACTTCACAGAATGCGCCTCCAGAATCTCAGCGAACGGGTACACAGGGGATTTTTTCCGGAGGTCTGCGAGTGTCAGGGGGTTATACATCCTGTCGATCGCGTCAGGTGAACGTTGTTCCGCATAAGTCATCATGTGCGCAGCTATGGCCTTCTCGAACTCGTACGCCTGTTCAAGATACTTCACCGCTTCAGGCTCATCATACCCAAGTCTCCGGAGCATATACGTAACTACAGCGTCATGCATTTTCTTGGTGCGTTCACCGTTCGGGGTCATTTCCCGATACTCCGCACTGTCCCCCAAAGACAGCCCAGATGCCATAAGCTCCACGTTGTACGATTCGGAGTCCTTGTTGTCGCGGCCAAGCCCGAAATCTGCAATCAGTACGTTATGGTTGAAGCTGTCCTCAGTCTTAAAGTACTCAGTCAGTGCCTTAAGCGAGTCTACCTTCATGAGATTCTCGACTAAGCCTTTGAGTTCAGACACGCCCGCCGTATTTCTAGCATCCCAGTCCAGCCACAGGGTATATAGCGTCCTAACGAGCTGTGCGTCATGTCCTGCCGGTAAAAGTGCATCGTCTGTCATTAAGGCCTTGAGTCTCGCGTCTATGATGTCCTGAATCTCGTTGAAGGCACTGTTGCGGAAATACCCGGGCTTGAGTTTCGCAGTCTTCAGCCAGTCATGATTGACATGCACATAAAAATCCTCCCTGAGTGAGGGAGGATCGCTCTCAGTAACCGCACCCCTGATGTTCGAGTTGAGCCAGGGAGATTCAGCTAGTGAAGGGCTTGCGAGTAAGGCGACTGCTAATATTGCAATAAACAGTCTAGTCATTTTGAGTTACTCCAATGAGCAAAGCTGCTGACCGCCCACGAAATACAGCTTGTTTCCGCCGAATACAGGATCACTATTCAGAGCTGTTCTGTTCGGCTGTTCGCTGGCAAGTTTTCCTGTTGCCGGGTCGAGCATTACGATCTTGTCGTCGCCGGTGCCTACAAAGACTCTGTTTGCAGAGACTGCAGGACGCGCGGTGATCTGTCCGCCCTGTGATTCATACTCCCAAAGTTTTGCGCCGGATTCCTGATTGAGGGCTACGATTTTCCCTGAGGCTGTCCCGACAACAAGCATTCCGTTAGCAATCACCGGAGCTGTAGTGATGGGTTCGCCGACTTTTGCGTCCCACAGAGGGATAACGTCCTTGATCTGTACTGCGTGGACTGAGCCGTCCCATGCGGAGAAATACACGTTGCCGCTGTTCACTGTGGGGGTGTTGATAGCTCCGCCAGCTCCTCCGCCGTTGACGCGCTTACCGGTTTTTGCGTCGATCATGCTGAAAAGTCCGTTGTACCCGCCCAGAAGCACGAGCCCGTTTGCGTAAGCTGGTGCAGTCCTGAGTCCCTGCTCTGACTTGTACGTCCAAAGCACATGGCCGTTCTTGAGGTCCAGAGCCTTAAGCTCTCCGGTGGTGTATGCTGCGTAGACCTTTCCGCCGCCGACTGCAACGCCGTCATTCAGTCCTTCGTTGAGCGAATCGCTGTGTGCAGGAATGTATCTCCATACGAGCGCACCGTCAGAGATTCTCAGGCAGAAGATTTCTCCGGTAACTTTGGCGAAAATCACATTGCCGTCAACAATTGCGGGAGTCCCTATAGGAGTTGTGTCGCTGTCCTTGTACTCCCAGAGTTCAGCCTGAGTGCTGGAGTTTACGGCCGTCATATGACCCTCAGTGTCGCCGAAGAATACTGTGTTTCCGGAGACAGCTACGCCGGTTGTGATGTGGGTGTCCACATTGGCAAGAACTCTCTGTGCTGCGTAGGACGTGAAGGGGAAAATGAATAGTGCTGTTAGTGCAAGAATAAATACTTTGCGTTTCATGAATATCACCTCGCAAAATATTATACATGTTTTGAAAAGAAAAGCCCTCTTCTGCGCGAGTCTGGGTATACATTTCTAGAAGAGGGAAGAATTTTTGCTAGATATACTGCTCTACTTGGTCATGCACCACAACGAGATTGTTGAAGTCCTCGATTTGGGGACGCTGTACCATGATGGGTTCACGGACATGCATGAACTGTGTATCAGTCCGGCGGATGACAAAACCGCGTTCGAGCCTCCGTGTTGTGCCTGCGGTGTTGTTGATGATGTTGGTCTGGACTACGCGCATACGATATTCCTCCTTGAATTATGATGTGTGTGTAGTAATTGTACACTAAAATTTTTTCCGGAATACCTATAAATTCCCAGTGCTATAATAATTTTTGCTGTGTTGCATGTTAAGTGCGTAAGTCCGAGCAAAAACGGGCAGACGCATTTTTTTATTGCCCGCGAATTTTACGAGGTGATAATCTTGGAATCTAATATCTTTCTTGAACGCGAACCAGTCAGCAAATTACTCGTACGCTATTCCGTCCCGCTGATAATCTCACTTTTAGTAGCAGCTCTCTACAACATAGTCGACCAGATATTTATCGCTAATGCCTCCTATCTCGGCTCAAACGGCAACGCTGCCAACAACGTAGTCTTTCCCCTCACTGTCATAGCTTTGGCTTTCACGCTGCTAATCGGCGACGGAGTATGTGCGTTCGTGAGCATGTCTCTCGGCTCCCGTCAGGCAAAACAGGCCGGTGATGCTGTTGGAAGTGCTGCGCTGCTTTCTGCAACAATAGGAGTGATTATCGCTGCGGTGTACTGGGTATTCCGTGAGGAGATGCTGACGTTTTTCGGAGGCAGAGTGAATGATGAGACCTTCCGGCTGGCTCTGGAATATTTCTCATGGATCATTCCGGGTATTCCGTTCTACGTGTTCGGCCAAGCCATGAACCCGATAATTTCTGCTGACGGCAGCCCCAATTACGTTATGTTCTCGACTCTGATGGGAGCAGGGATAAATATTGTGTTAGACCCGCTGTTCATATTCGGCTTTCACTGGGGGATGATGGGTGCAGCAGCCGCCACGATAGCAGGACAGATTTTTACGGCGTTAATGTCAGTGAGATATATAGCTTTCAAGATGAGGGCAGTTGATTTTTCCCGCGCGAACCTCTCGTACAGCCCCAAACTTATGCGGAGATACCTGCCTCTTGGCCTGTGCAGCTTCATATCGCAGGTCTCGTTAGTGATCAGTGTTGCAGCAGTGAACATGATGATCCGGAAATACGGTGCGCTTGATCCGGTTTTCGGGAGGCCTGAATTTTCGCAGATACCTATGGCAGTAATCGGAATAGTTATGAAGTTTTTCCAGATAGTGATCTCCGTAGTTGTGGGGCTTTCCGCGAGCTGTACACCCATAACCGGCTACAACATAGGCGCGGGACGGCCTGACAGGGTCAAGAAGCTGTTCACGCTGTTATTGGCGTGTGAGGCAGTGATCGGGCTGATTGCGTTCGTGATAGTTGAGGTGTTTCCGGCGGAGATAGCTGAACTTTTCGGGGCGTCAGGAGAGAGCGTACACTACCTGAACTTCACGGTGAAGTCTTTCCGGACGTATTTGTGCCTGATAGTGTTGGCGTGCGTGAACAAAGCAGCGTTTATCTTCATTCAGGCGATGGGCAGAGCGTGGACATCAGCGGGGTTGTCGTCAGTCAGGGAGGTAGTTTTCGGAGCTGGATTGACGGTGATTATGCCGATGTTTATGGGGCTGGATGGTGTGCTGTGGTCTATGCCGGCGAGCGATGGGTTGACGTTCATAGTGTCAGTAATAGTGATAGTGATGATCTACAGGGAGCTTGATTCTGAGTCCGGTTTCAGAGTGTGAAAGCACCTTCATCTAGGATCGCATAAACACTCCTTGACAAAATTCACCGCCTGTTATATTTTTTAGCAGTCAAACAATTTTACACATACAGAGAAAATATCAATGGCATATACAGACGCAAATATCATCATGAAATTCATGGAACATACTAACACTTTATGCACTGAAGATTTCGTTAGGAATATGCTGTTATGTTTCGCAGCACCAACTATCTCCGGCATAAAGGCTTCATGTCTCATCAACCTCACCCGCAAAAATGAAGACGTGCGCTCAGTGTGGCGTAAGTGTTCCGGCGAATTATTATGCTCCCTGAATGTTCAGGCTCTCCTCCTGAATGAACACTGCCCCTGCATGAATGCCCTTGTCCTGATCTACAGGAGGGAACTCGTAGCCAGAGCATTGTGCTGTGATGATGCGTGTAGCTTGCTGGAGGAATATGGCTATCCATTGCATGATGTAGATGCATGTCTGGAGTGCTTGAAGAGAAAATTCCGCACAGGTTTTCCGCACGAGATAGGGCTTTTTTTGGACTACCCTCCTGAGGACGTGAGAGGGTTCATCGAGAACAGAGAGGCCAGAAAGTTATCGTGTCCATGCTGCTGGAAAGTGTACGGAAATGTTCAGAAGGCAGTGCAGACCTTCAGGAAGTATAAACGAGCTGAGTGTGAAGCTGCCTGTAAGATTCTTGCGGGCAAATAAATATACGGAGGCAGTATCATGGCAAAAGTATTAGTAGTGTACGTTTCGACCACAGGCAACACCGAGAAAATGGCGAATATCATCGCTGATGCAGCAAAGGGTGCGGGTGCTGATGTTACCTGCAAGACAGTCGGAGAAGCCAGCGTTGACGAACTCGCGGGGTATGACGTTGTAGCGTTCGGGTCTCCCGCTATGGGCGCGGAAGTACTCGAGGAAGCAGAGATGGAGCCGTTCTTCTCTGAGGCTGAGGGCAAGATCAGCGGGAAGAAAGTTGCGGTGTTCGGGTCGTACGATTGGGGCGATGGCGAATGGCTGAGGACTTGGGAGGACAGGTGCAAGGTCGCAGGTGCTGATGTAGTAGCTACGGTGAAGGCACACCTTGAGCCGGATGACGACGCAATAGCTGAGTGCAAGGCTTTCGGTGCAAAGTTAGCGTAGTTTTTGGTGAAGACAACGAATTTCTGAGTGAATGCCTCTCGTCTGGAAACGGCGGGAGATTTTTTGTGTAGTTATACATTTTCTGCTTTCTTGGCCAGCTCATGAAGAATCTTTAGTGCCTCCATCGGCGTAATATTGTCCGTGTCCAGCTCCTTCAACTCCTCGATAATCGCATCACTCTCCGGCGAAAACAGCATAATCTGCCGCTTCAGTGCATTTTGTGGCAACGCTTCCGGAATATTCTTCACCTCCACTCCCTCACGCTCAAACACTTCCAGCAGCTCAAACGCTCGTCTCAACACCATATCAGGCAGCCCAGCGATTCGTGCTACTTCGATTCCGTAAGACCTCCCAGCTGGTCCGCTCTCCACCTGATGCATGAACATTATCCCATCTTTTCCCTCACGCACCGCCATGCTGTAGTTCTTCACGCCTTCGAGTCTCTCCTCCAGGCACGTCAATTCATGGTAGTGTGTCGCAAAAAGCACCCTCGCCCTCGTTGCTCCCTGCAGGTACTCCAGCACAGCCCACGCTATACTCATCCCGTCCCACGTCGCTGTGCCTCGTCCCACTTCGTCAAGCACGATCAGACTCCTGTCAGTCGCATTGTTGATGATGTTCGCAGTCTCCAGCATCTCCACCATGAACGTACTCGATCCACGCACAAGATCATCACGAGCACCGATACGCGTAAAAACTCGGTCAACCAGTCCGATCTTCGCACCGTCAGCCGGAATCCAGAGTCCCGCCTGAGCCATGATGCACAACAGCGCAGTCATACGCAGCCACGTGGATTTTCCCGCCATGTTCGGGCCGGTAAGGATGATGATTCTCCTGTCGCCTCCCAGCGTCACGTCATTAGGCACAAAGCCCTCCGAATCTTTCTGCTCCTGCTCAATCACTGGGTGACGGCCTCCCTTGATCTGTATCATGTCAGAACTATTTACTTCGGGACACGTATATCCTCTTTCACGCGCAAGCCCCGCAAACGATGCGCAACAGTCCAGCATTCCGAGTAGCCTGCCCGTCATCTGGAGCTGTGTACCTGCGTCAAGGACTCTCCCCACAACGTCAGCGTATATCTCGCTCTCGACTCTGAGGGATTCTGCTTCGCTGTCCTGCATTCTGGACTCAAAGCGTTTCAGTTCCGGAGTGATGTAGCGTTTCGAGTTCACAAGGGTCTGCGTCTGCTTGAAGTATTCCGGCTGGACTGTGAGGCCCGCTCTTCCGGACTCTAGGTAGTATCCTGAAGCATTAGTGTTCCCGATCTTGAGCTTTGGTGTTGATGTTGCGGCGCGTTCTTTCTCCAGATACTCCTCCAGCCACAAGCTACCCTCCTCAGAAATTTTTCTGCACTCGTCAAGCTCACTGCTGAATCCTCTGCGAATCACATGGCCTTCACCGATTTTGCGAGGCAGTGAATCCTCAAGCGCAGACTCCAGATATTTGCTCAGGCCTGAAAGATCCGGCAGTGACTCGATCAGCCCGCGTATAGGCTCGTCAAGCACAATGCTGCGAATCTCCGGAATGAGCCTCAGTGTGTCGCGTATTGCCCCCAAATCCTGAGGGGTATAGTTCCGCAGTGAGAGCCTCGACAGTGAGCGTTCAACGTCACGAGTCCCCGCGAGTGTGTCCTGAAGCCGTGAGCATTCCCCGATAGCGTCAACAAGTACACCGATAGACTTGCTGCGTCTGGAAATCGCCTTTATGTCCATCAGCGGCCGCATGAGCCATTCACGCAGAGTCCTTCTGCCCATAGGAGTCCGATTAGCGTTGAGGCACGTGAACAGTGATACGCTGTCGCCTGTAGTCTCCGGAATAAGCTCTAGATTCTTTTGTGCTGACGCATCGAGGCTCATACAGTCCCTTGTGATCAACGGCGAGAGGCGCAATACGTTGTTGAGTGAGCTGAACTGCGTAGACGTGAGGTATTCCACAGCCGCCCACGCCGAGCCTACGCAGGGGTCTCGTTCGTCAATGCCGAATGCTGAGAGACTACGGGCATGTATGGCGTTCTTGAGCCTGATAGCGGAGTTTTCGGGCTTGAAGTTTTCGGGGCTTCGTGGCAAAAGGTTATAGCCGCTGAGAAATTCCGGAAGGTGCTTGATGTTCGAGGGATGCAGAATCTCTCCGGGGGCAAATGCCGACAACATAGCTGCTGCATCACGTTCGGAGAGAGTCCCGGCTTCTAGGTGTCCCGTGTCGACAGAGAGCAGAGCCATAGCTATACGACCCTTCACCGGCCAGACTGCGGCCAAGTGTGCAGACTCACGTGCGGAGTCTTCGGGCAAATACGTTCCGGGCGTAACTACACGAATCACTTGACGTTCGACAATGCCGCGCGAGTTAGCTTCACCCATTTGTTCGCAGATAGCAGCCCTGTAACCTGCCTTGATGAGCCGAGCAAGATATGAGTTCAGTGCGTGGTGAGGGATTCCTGCCATGGGGATTTTCTTTTCGGGGTCTCGTGCGGTCAAAGCGATATTCAGAGTCGAGGCGGCCTGCCTTGCGTCGTCAAAGAACATCTCGTAAAAATCTCCCATCCTGAAGAGCAATAATGCATCGGGGTATTGTTCCTTGAATGCCTTGTACTGTTCGAGCCAGGGAGTAATTTTGATGTCGTCAGGTATAGATTTAGAGGTCATGATTTCCAGCTTTCAGAGTCTGATAGATTTTCTAGTGCGTGTAATATTTTACCGTATAAATCCGGTACTGTTGCTCTCAGCTCAGAAATATAGTCCCTGATTCGTTGGCGTTCGGTATGTCCGGCGAATGGGCATGATGTCGGGATGATGGGCAGTGATAGCCTTTTGGCCTCGTCAATGATTGCGGATTCAGTTGAGAGTACTAGAGGACGGATGACGGTGACTCCGGTTCTGGACATGTGTGCGGTCGGCTGGAAACTCTGAGCCCTGCCTGTGTGCAGTAAGTTCATGAAGAAAGTCTCTACAGCGTCGTCGAGTGAGTGGCCGAGTGCGAGCTTGTGGAAGCCGTGTTGTGCGGCGTAGGTGCTGAGGATTCCGCGCCTCATGTTTGCGCAGAAGGAGCAGGGGGATTTTTCGGCTCTGGCGTTGATGATGGCGAGGATGTCGTGCTGAATGACGGTGTAGGGGATTTTCAGGAATGAGCAGTAGCTTTCGAGGAGTGAGGTGTCCATGCCGGAGAGCCTGACGGTGAGGGCGGAGAGCGAAAAGTGTACGGGGCTCCTGCGTGAGAGAGAGTGCAGGGCGTGGAGCAGTAGGAGGCTGTCTTTTCCGCCTGAGAGTCCAACGAGGATATTATCGCCTTCGTGAATCATGTGCCACTTAGTGATGGCTTGGCCGATTTTGCGACGTAGTGAGTTATTGATGTGTAGATTCCAGTTATTATTATTCGTAAACATGGAGGGTATTATACGCTGAAAGAGTGTGTTATAATCCGCGCATGATAATCCAGCTTGATAGTATGAGTATGAAGTATAAACTTGCTTGCTTGCTTGCGACTCTGTGCTGTCATGTAGCTTACCGTAAACAATCCCACAACAAACATAATACAGACATTAACGGCTCTGTGATGAGTGAATCATTGCAGGGCTGTTTTTGTGCGTAATTTTTCAGGGAAGGTGAAGTAATTTTGTCGGTTTCGTGGAGAGTTAACCGTGCGCGTTATGGTCTGGACACATGGGGAGAGTTTTTCCTGCGGTGTGTTGACAGCCTGACATCAAAGATTTTTGCTGAACGTACACACTTTTACGAGTCTGTTAGGGCGAAGAGGCTTCTGAAGTCTGACGGCTTGGCATATCACATCAAGGACATCAAGCTGCCTGTACTTACGCGCCATGAAGAGGACAGATTTATATTCACGAATTTTGATGACACTTTCATTGCTTATTCACTGTTTGATGACAAATACGATGAGAAAACTTTTGACCTGACTGATGCATTGATACCTGAAGGTCTTTACGGCCTCGTGAACGACAAAGTCAACGTTACTGTTGAGCCTGACGACATAGTTATTGACGCAGGGAGCTGGATCGGGGACTTTGCAGCCTATGCTTCGGTGATGGGAGCAACAACATACGCATTTGAGCCTGTTGACAATACATTTGCAATTCTGGAGAAGACCGCAGAGCTGAACGGCAGAATCATTCCCGTGAAAAAAGGTCTGTCGAACGAAAACGTCAGCCGTAAGATTTTCGTGAACGATGCCATGTCATCAGGAAACTCATTTATTGCAAACGCAGACCATGCAGATGAATCGTTGACAGTTGAGACCACAACAATAGACGACTTCGTACGCGAAAACCACCTTCCACGCGTGGACTTCATCAAGGCCGACATCGAGGGCTTCGAACGCCACATGCTCGCCGGAGCCCAAGACACCCTCGCACGTTTCGCCCCAAAGCTCGCACTCTGCACCTACCACCTCCCGGACGATCCCCAAGTCATGGCAGACCTCATACTCAAGGCCAACCCCAAGTACAACATAGTCCAGAAACGCAAGAAGCTCTTCGCCTCGGTCCCGGAATAATCGCGTAAAAATCACTCGGCCTCCTCACAAAATGGGGAGGCTGTATCTTTTCTGCACACTCCTTTCATTCCACAAACTGCTATAATTCTGCAATCCTAAATTTCTACAAGTATATGGAGGTCTGATTATTCATGTCAGAAAAATCTCGTGAGACTTTCGCCAGCCGTCTCGGATTCATCTTCCTGTCCGCAGGCTGCGCAATCGGTCTCGGCAATGTGTGGCGTTTCCCATTCATCACAGGCCAATACGGCGGAGCTGCATTCGTCCTCGTGTATATCCTGTTCCTGCTGTTCCTCGCACTTCCCATAATGGTTATGGAGTTCTCCGTCGGAAGAGCCTCACAGAAAAGTCCCGCACAGTCCTTCAGCGTGTTATGCCCTCAGCACAAAATCTGGTCTCTGTGGGGTTACGCTGCTTGGGCAGGAAATATCTTGCTCATGATGTTTTACACCACAATCACCGGCTGGATGCTCTCATACACATATCACTCCGCTCTAGGCACATTCACCGGCCTAAATTCTGATGCAGTGGGCAGCTTCTTCGGAAACTTCTTAGCTTCACCGACTCAGATGGTCTTCTGGATGGTCGTTGCTGTCCTGATTGGGACTCTAGTGTGCTTTGTCGGCCTCAGGAGCGGCGTAGAAAGAATCACCAAGCTCATGATGTCGGGACTGTTGATTATCATGATCGCTCTTGCTGCACGTTCGGTGACTCTTCCCGGAGCGGAGAAGGGACTCGAGTTCTACCTCAAGCCCGATTTCAGCAAACTGGTATCTTCCGGACTCGGCACTACCCTTTACGCAGCACTAGGTCAGGCATTTTTCACGCTGTCACTAGGAATCGGCTCAATGGCAATTTTCGGCTCATACATCAGCAAGGACAGGACTCTTTTCGGTGAGAGCCTCATAGTTACCGGACTCGATACGTTTGTAGCTTTCACAGCAGGACTAATAATTTTCCCGGCGTGTTTCGCGTACGGCATAAATCCCGACGCAGGCCCCGGCCTAATCTTCGTGACTCTCCCGAACATGTTCAACCAGATGCCCAGCGGCCAAGTATGGGGAGCGTTATTCTTCCTGTTCATGAGCTTTGCGGCACTGTCTACGGTGATTGCTGTTTTCGAGAACATAGTAGCCTGCTTCATGGACAGACTGGGCTGGTCGCGTAAAGTTTCCGTTATCGTGATGGCAGTGTGTGTCGTGATTCTGTCGATACCCTGCGCGCTTGGGTTCAATGCGTGGTCATACATACAGCCGCTTGGCGAGGGATCCGGAGTGCTTGACCTTGAGGACTTTATCGTGAGCAACAACCTCCTTCCGATCGGGTCAATCATCTATTTGTTGTTCTGCGTCTCACGTTACGGGTGGGGCTGGGACAATTTCGTAGCGGAGGCGGACACCGGCAAAGGAGCAAAATTCCCGAAAGCCCTTCGTTTCTACTTCACGTACATAGTCCCCGTAATCATGATAATCATTCTTGGAGTGGGGTATTACCAGACATTTGCAAAGTAAGGAGTAATTATGAGTAATTCACGTGAAACATTAGGCAGCCGCTTAGGGTTCATATTCTTATCCGCAGGGTGTGCCATAGGTTTGGGCAATGTGTGGCGTTTTCCGTTCATCACCGGCCAATACGGAGGAGCAGCGTTTGTGTTGATATACATATTCTTCCTGCTGTTTCTTGCACTGCCGATTCTGGTGATGGAGTTTGCAGTCGGAAGGGCCTCACAGCAAAGTGTAAGCCGTTCGTTCAGCGTTTTGTACCCAAAGGGCGGACACTGGGCATTGTGGGGTTATGTGGCATGGGCTGCGTGTGTGTTGCTGATGATGTACTACACAGTTGTAGCCGGATGGATGCTCGCGTACACGTGCTACTCAGCGTCCGGAGTCCTTCAGGGGAAAACCCCAGACCAGATCGGAGCATTCTTCGGAGAGTTCATAGCTGATCCGGAACGTACGGCACTGTGGCTGTATGCGGCGGTGTCATTGGGATTCATAGTCTGCTGTGCAGGTTTGCGCAATGGAGTCGAGCGCGTCACGAAAGTTATGATGTCTGGGCTGCTGCTCATCATGATAGTGCTTGCAGTTCGCAGCGTAACACTTCCCGGAGCAGAAGCAGGGCTGAGCTTTTACCTGAAGCCGAGTCTTGAGAATCTGACCGCCAAAGGATTCTGGACTAGTGTGTATGCGGCATTAGGGCAGTCGTTTTTCACGCTTGGACTCGGAATCGGAAGCATGGCTGTGTTCGGGAGCTACATCAGCAAGGAGCGTTCACTGATGGGAGAGAGCCTGATCATCACGGGGCTGGATACGTTTGTAGCGTTGACGGCGGGATTAATCATTTTCCCTGCATGTTTTGCCTACGGAGTGAATCCGGGAGCAGGGCCGGGGTTGATTTTTGTGACGCTGCCCAACATGTTTAACTCCATGCCCAACGGAAGAATCTGGGGGACGTTATTTTTCCTGTTCATGAGCTTTGCTGCGCTCTCAACGGTGATAGCAGTTTTCGAGAACGTGATAGCCTGCTTCATGGATCGCTTTCATTGGGGGAGAGTCCCTGCGTCGATCGTGACGTGTACTGGAATATTTTTGCTGTCGTTGCCGTGTGCGTTTGGGTTCAACATCTGGTCGGGGTTTCAGCCGCTGGGTGAGGGCTCGAACGTGTTAGACCTAGAGGACTTTATCCTGAGCAATAATATTTTGCCTGTAGGGACGACGATATACCTGATGTTTTGCGTGACGAGATACGGATGGGGATGGGATAACTTCATTGCGGAAGTGGATGCCGGAAAGGGCTTGAAGTTCCCGAAGTTCCTGCGAGGGTATTTGACGTATGTAGTGCCGGTGATAATGCTGGTGATTCTTGTTGTAGGGTATTGGGAAAAGTTTTTCTAGGCTGTAGGTGAGGGCGTATCACTGTCATGTGTAGTGCAGTAGTTTCTCATCGTGTTTTACTGGGAAAGTTTTTCCAGGCTGTATGTGAGGGCGTATCACTGTCATGTGTAATGCAGTAGTTTCTCATCGTTTGTACTGGTAAAAGTTTTTCTAGGCTGTATG
>JAFTBT010000033.1 GCA_017455085.1 Synergistaceae bacterium | reverse complement strand
TTACTTCTTCGCTCTGTCGCAGAACTTTATGATTAACTCTGCTATTTCTCCACAGCAGTTCTCAAGCGCAAAGTGTCCGCTCTCAACAAAACATATCTGCGCATCAGGCAAATCCCTTCTGAATGCCTCTGCTCCTGACGGAATAAACGAAGGGTCATTCTTTCCCCATACAGCTAGCAGTTCAGGCTGATATTCCCGAAGGTACTCCTGAAATTTCGGGTAGAGCTTCACGTTGTTCTGATAGTCGAATATCAGATCCGACTGAATCTCATCATACCCCTCTCTCTGCGTGTAATGAATATCAAGCGTGTAACCGTCAGGCGAAACACTCCCCTCTTCAGTTCCGAACGTATACTGCCCGATTATAGTCTCAGACGAAAACGCACTCTTGTACTGTTCTCGGAGTTCCTTTGTCGGATTGGCCCAGTATTCCGCACGCGCTTCCCATTTTTTTCCGAGACCTTCAGCGTAAACGTTACCGTTCTGGCTGATAATGCCCAGAATTTTCTCAGGGTGTTTAAGCGCAATCCTGAATCCTATAGGCGCACCGTAATCAAATACGTACATGTAGAACTTCCCGACTCCCATTGCTGAAATAAAACCGTCAATCACTTCCGCTATATTGTCAAATGAGTATTTGAACCCATCACGCGCAGGCATATCCGACTGTCCGAAACCGGGATAATCGGGCGCAATCAAATGGAATTTCCCCTCAAGCATAGGCATTAAATCCCTGAACATATGACTTGATGAAGGGAAACCGTGAAAGAGAATCATTACAGGATTTTCGGGGTTTCCTGCCTCACGGTAAAAGATATTGACTCCTGATACTGAAATTTTGCCGTACTTCATTCTCATCATCACTCCTCAAGCTCAGGAAGTATCTTCTCAAATTCGCTCTCGTACGCATGAGCCTTATCGGTGATTTTCTTGACCTTCGCCACTTCTGCAGCAGACTGGTTGATGAGCTGAACAGTCCCCGCACCGCCTACACACCCGCCAGGACAGGCCATACCCTCAAGCAGATACCCGTTGTACTTTCCTGCTCGTGCTAGCTGCAACATCTTCCGGCAGTTATCGAGGCCTTCAGCGCGTTCCGTCTTGACCTCAATATCCGGATGAGTATGCTTTATGCAGTTCACAACAGCTTCAGCTACTCCGCCGCTCACAGCAAAGCCCCTTCCGTCAGCACTGGCACTGTTCGGCACTGGCTTATCCTCAAGCTCCGTGAAATCCACCTCTTTTGCCTCAAACATGCCCATAACTTCCTCAAACGTCAGCACAAAATCCACATCACTGCGTACACTTCTGCGGCTGGCTTCGAGTTTTTTTGCTGCACACGGCCCGATAAACGCCACTTTGCACTCTGGGTGTTCCTTCTTGAGCAATCTTCCTGTCAAGACCATAGGGGTCAATGCCATGCTGATACACTCTGCGTACTGTGGAAATTCCTTCTTGGCCATCACAGACCATGCGGGACAGCATGACGTACCCATGAAGGGCAATTTTTCGGGTACCTCCTTCACAAAATCCTCCGCTTCCTGAAGAGTACACAGGTCTGCTCCGATAGCTACCTCCACCACGTCAGCGAAACCCAATGCCTTGAAGGCTGCACGCATTTTTCCGGGTGTCAGGGTTTTTCCGAACTGGCCTGCAACTGCGGGGGCTATAGCTGCGTACACAGGAGTATCACTGCGTAAGGCCTGTATGCACTGGAAAATCTGTGCTTTGTCGGCGATAGCTCCGAACGGGCAATTAGCGAGACACATCCCGCACGAGACGCATTTATCCTGATCTATCTCTGCTCGGCCGAACTCGTCGCTCTTGATGGCTTTGACTCCACAGGCCACAGCACAAGGCCTCTGCATCCTGAGAATCACTCCGTACTGACACACTCCCATACAGCGGCCGCACTTTATGCACTTGTCGCCGTCGATGTGGGCTCTTCCGTCCTTGAAGTATATTGCGCTTTTCGGGCAGACTTGCGAACACGGGCGGGCTAGGCAGCCTTGACATTGATCCGTGATGACTACTTTGTTGTCTGGGCAGGAATGGCACGCAAACTTGATGATGTTGATTAGCGGGGGCTGGTAGTATTTTTCTGGATGGACGCATTCTTCTGCTCCGCGTGAGACTGGTGCGTGTTCAGATGCTTTGCGTAACGGCAGACCCATTGCTAGGCGCATACGTTCCTTGATGATTGCTCGCTCTAGGAATATGCTTTCACGGTAGTGTGAGACTTCTCCGGGAATTATGCGGTAAGGGATAAGCTCCATTTCCGAAAGGTCTCCGGGCTTGTAGTTGTAGGAGAGTTTTGCGACTTCGGTGAATATAGCTCGTCTGATGTCGTTAATGGATGTGTGAATACCTCTCATACCCATAGCGATAAATACCTCCTGTAATAAAAATAGTGTTGGGAATTGCAGAGTATTATACAGAAAAATGCGGTGTCCACGTGAGGGATTTATGCTGTTGATCGGGGAAAATACGGTGTGGTTTGGGGGATATGCTGTTGAGCGGGGGAAATACGGTGTGTTTTGGGATGTGCCGATGAATCAGGGGATATACGCTGTTGTTTGGGGATGTGCTGGTGAATGGGGGATATATGCTGTTGTTTTGGGGAGGGTGTACCGAACTTCACAAAGTCTATACATCACAATGCTATTATCACAAAAAATGAAAGGTGGTATGAATTATGAAGAGAACAATATTTTTTCTGGCAGTGTTCACTATAATTTTCTCAGGTGCTATTTCCGCAAGTGCTGACTCCCTCGCTAGAGACGCTATGATGACGTATACAGGTCATGACGCATTCACCAAGCTCACCTCAATGGAACGTCAAGCATGTGTAGACTGGCTCGTTCACGGCGGAGAGATGTCCGAAAAATGCTGCAAGGCCGTCAAGAAACTCGTAGCCTACGCTCCGGACGCAGTTACCCCAGAGCAACGCCAAGCACTCATCGCTGAAGCATCAGGCTATTCCGACACAGCTACATCTCCGGAATATTCCCCTGCCCGAACGGAAACACCCCCGCAGATCGTCAAGCAGGAGGACAACACCGGCAAGTATATAGCCATTGGAGTCTTGGGGGTGATCGCGGGAATGGTCATCCACAACAACGTCGGAGGCAGCAGCTCCGGATCGTCATGCAGGCCTGCTCCGAGATATTGCCCGCCGCGTGTACACATCCCGCCACGCATCGACAGAAGGCCTCCGCGTGTATCATGTCCCCCAGCGAGACACCCACAGCCTCCTCGTCCAGTGTACAGACCCATCGACAGGAGACCCACTAACTGCAACAGTAGACCTCGCGGCAACAGTCAGCCCAACAGAAGACCTCGCGGCAAATAGCAACACTCTCACAAAAATTATCCCCTCCGGCCAAATCGACCAGAGGGGGTTTTCTTCACACAGTATATTTTCACGCAGGACTTTACGCCGCAGTCTGCAACATACTCTTTTCCGGAACCTCAATGCTCGCAGCATACGCACTATTGCACAGTCCAAACACCGCTGACAGCATAAACAGCGTCTCTATCCCCATGACCTGCCAAATCCAGCCCCCGAATAACGCTATCAGAATCGTTATCAGGTGATTCACTGAGACTCCAGTAGAGATCGTAGCCTTCACTTCTTCCGGAGTGTCCGAGAGATCCTGCACGTATACGTTTGAGGCCATTGACGCGAGCGAGATCACAGCATCCAGCACGTAGTTCACACAGCACACCAAAAACGCCGTACGCATCGAGAACATGTGATGTGCGAACCCGTAGAAGAAACACACCGCCACAAGTATCAGCGTGTCCATCACCATAACTATCTTGTAGCCGAAGCGGTCTATTATCCTCCCGACAAGAGGCGCACACAGGAACGTTGCTATTGCCGACACAGCGAATAATATGCTTATCGCCATAGGCCCAGCCCCGTAGAACAGCACCAGCAAATACGGCCCGAACGTGAAAAATATCTGCTTGCGTGCTCCGTAAAATATCTCAAGCATGTAGAACTTCGTGTATTTCTTCCGGAAGTAGAATCTGCTCACATGTTTATGCTGCTTGCTCTTGTCGGTCATCCTGAGGGTGATTGCGAAGCCTGCTACTATTATTGCTGACGAGACTATGAACACGGGCTTGTAGAGATTCATTCTTCCTGCAAAGATCCCGAACACTCCAGCTATCACCAAATACCCGGCCAATGTCCCGAACTGGTACGCTGCATTCTGGAAGCCCAAAGCTGCACCGCCTTTCCCCTTGCGTGAGTATTCCAGAGCTAGGGTACTGCGCATCCCGAACTGCATGTGTTCTCCGAGCGAGTACACGAACACCGCACATGTTACCAGCCACCTGTTCGCCGGCACGAATGACTGCATTAACATTCCTGCGAGCATGACTATAGCTCCGGCCTTGAAGATATTTTCTGCGTTGAACTCGTACAATACCGCCAGCACAAGCACCAGTAATACACCCGGAAGCTCCCTGAAAAATTCCGAGACTCCGCGATCTAGCTGGGTCATGTTGACGATTTCGGCCAAGTAGTTATCGAGGACTGCCTTGTAGAGACCATAAGATAAGCCGAAGGTGATTAGCGAGATTATAAATGCTTTGTACTGAGATTCTGGCTTGAATGCTTCTGTCATATCATTAGCTCCCTTCAAGAAAGTGTAATTGTCATAGACATTGTATAATACTCGGCAATACTCAAGGGAGGTAAAAAACTATGAAAGCTCTATTTGTCAACGGAAGTCCCCGCAAAAACTGGAACACCCACAAAATGCTCGAAAGTGCTATGCAGGGTGCAAAGGATGCCGGTGCTGAGTGCGAACTGGTTCACCTGTATGATCAGCCCTTCAAAGGCTGCGTGTCGTGTTTTGCGTGCAAGCTCAAGAACGCGAAGACTCACGGGCTGTGTGCGTTCAAGGATGCACTGACTCCGATTCTGGAGAAGGCACTAGCGAGTGATGTGCTTGTTGCTGGGAGTCCGGTGTATTTCAGCTACCCGACCGGAATGTTCAGGTCATTCATCGAGAGATTGCTATTCCCCATCATGAGCTACAACGTCAACCCCGACGGAACACGTCCGCGTGCCATCGACAAGGTGATACACTCCGGCATAATCTACACCATGAACTGCCCGGAGGACTTTGCGCCGAAGATGCACTATCCGGAACTGCTTGCGCCGAACGCTCAGGCTATGGGTATGATTCTCGGAGACTGTGAGACACTTTGCGCGTACAACACGTGCCAGTTTGCGGACTACTCACGCTACGATTCTGGGATGTTCAGCGAGGCAGACAAGGCCAAGTACAGGGATGAACATTTTCCGGTTGACCTCAAGAATGCGTATGAACTCGGGAAGCGTTTAGCGGAGAAAGCACAGCACTAAGAATCTCAATGAATGCCCGGACGGATTTTGCGGTATAGTCTCGTCTGGGTAGTATTGCGTAAAATTGCCGCTCCGTCACAGCAGAATCCACCCTGTAGAATCTCAATGCCTCCTCATGCGGGAAAATCATCCTGTCGCTGATGAATGCCGCTCCCACTTTTGCCCGTACTAGGTGATATGACGTCGCCAGCTGCGAGATCTCAAGCCTGACTCTTGGCCGGATACCTGCCTCCTGAAAAATAGTCATTGCCCGGTCGTGAAGGTTGTTGCCCTCAGACAGCAAAATATACTCCAGCCCGTCAAGTGCCTCATTCGGAATCGCTGGACACCCCGACTCTAAGTGCCTGCCGCCAAGCACTTCACCCGCCGACAACGCGCAAGGCAGGTCCAGAATCTCACCAGACACCGCAAGCAAAACATGATCCGTGAACGCAGGAATATGCTCGAAATTCGCGATGAGGTCATCCCTGCACGAAAAAGTAATGTCTATGAGTCGTTCAGTGAGCATGTCAGCCAACAGTGCGGAGCTGGCTTCTACGAGTTCGAATCTGACTCCGGGAAATTTTGCGCTGAAGTGAGCGATTGCGTCAGGGAGTATATACGCGTTGATGAAGTGTGAGCCGCCTATACACAGGCTTCCGGTTTTGAGGTCGTGGATGTCGTGGATTTGGGCGGTCATGTCCTCCTCAAGGGCAATCATTTTCTCGATAGCAGCTATGTAGATTTTGCCTGCTTGTGTGAGCTGGAGGGGTCTTGCTGAGCGGTCAAAGAGGGGCATTCCCAACGAGGACTCTATTTTCTTGACGGACATGCTTAGCGCGGGCTGAGTGATGTAGAGATTCTCAGCGGCCTTTGAGAAACTTCCTGCCTTGTAGACTGCGTATATATACTCTAATTCTGCTTGCATGATACCCTCCCGATTATGTGTATTGCTCGTGAAATTCCGTATGCCACATGATACACGGTTATGTGTAGGCTGAAATAGTCCACACGTAACTCTGCTTGCATGCATAAATTTCGCTGATTGTAGGATAAATTATGATAATTGGAATTTATGGCCCGCATATACTAACATACTCTCATCCACAAAACAAACACCATAATTCTTTACGAGGGGGTCAATTCATGAAGATTAATGCTCTCTTAATCGATGACGTTGACAATGTAGTTACTTGCGTTACGGAAGTTCCAGCAGGTACGGAAGTCTTTTACCGCAAAGGCAGCGAAATTCTCAGCCTCAAAGCAGAAGAGGACATCCCTTACTGCCACAAAATAGCCCTGAAGGATTTTGCAGAAGGCGATGAAGTCATCAAGTACGGCGAGATGATCGGCAGAACTAACACCGCAGTATCGCGCGGCCATTGGATTTGGGACAAGAATATTTACAGCGTCCCAAGAGATTACGACAGCGAATTTGTCAGCACAGGAGGTAATGACTAATGCAGTTCTGGGGATACAAGAGAAGCGAAGGCAGAGCAGGAATCCGGAATCACGTGCTGATTCTCCCGACGTGTGTGTGCGGCTCGGAGACAGCAAGAATCGTAGCGAGTCAGGTACGCGGCGCAGTGAATATCGTCTTCAACACGGGATGCTCCGACGTTCAGGCGAACACCGACATGAGCCAGAAAGTACTAACAGGCTTTGCATGCAACCCCAACGTGTACGGAGTCGTGATTATCGGTTTGGGTTGCGAGACAGTCGGCCACAAGCCACTGCGCGAAAAGATTCAGGCCATGACGAAGAAGCCCGTAGTGTCGTTTGGGATTCAGGAGGAAGGCGGGACTCTCAAGACCATCGAGAAGGCTGTACGTGCTGCCCGAGAGATGGCCGCAGATGCAGGTCGTCAACAGAAGGAGCTTTGCGACATCTCGGAGCTGTTACTCGGCATTGAGTGCGGAGGCAGTGACGCAACTTCAGGCATTGCCAGCAACCCCGCTGTAGGTGAGTTGAGCGACTTACTCGTGGATTTGGGAGCGTCCACCATGATGAGCGAGTCGATAGAGTGGATCGGCGGAGAGCATGTGCTTGCGAAGCGGGCAGCGACTCCGGAAATTCACAACCAGATCATACAGGTGTGCAAGGACTACGAGGAACACCTCAAGGCAGCGGGTCAGGATTGCCGTGCAGGACAGCCCACACCCGGCAACAAAGCAGGCGGACTCTCGACACTGGACGAAAAGAGTCTAGGCTGTATCCGCAAAGGAGGCACACGCCCAATCGTTGAGGTGCTCGAACAGGCAGCTAGACCCACCAAAAAGGGAGCTGTTGTGATGGACACCGCAGGGTTCGACATTTCGTCTATCACGTCAATGGCCGCAGGGGGCTGCAACGCGATAATCTTCACGACTGGACGCGGAACTCCCACAGGAAACGCAATAGTGCCTGTGCTGAAGGTTACGGCCAATGCACGAACTTTCCAGATGATGGACGACAACATGGACGTGGATTTGAGCGCGATAGTCTCCGGCGAAAAAACATACAGGGAAATGGGAAAAGAGTTACTCACAGTGATTGAGGATGTCTGCAACGGAAGACTCACTAAGGCCGAAGCATACGGGTTCAGCGATATAGCAGTGGATCACGTGTGCAGGTTCGTATAGTTCACACAAAGGAGGAAAAATAACTATGGGATATATTTTCAAGCCGTGGAGAAATTGGAGTCTGTTCACGAGAATCATGATAGGTTTTGTGCTGGGAATAGCTGTAGGTCTGATTTGGGGGCCCGGCGCAAAAGCTCTTAACCCGCTCGGAACGATATTAACCCGACTGCTCACGATGGTAGTTGCTCCGTTGGTGCTGTGCCTGCTGGTGTGTGCTGCTGCTGACGTAGGAGACGGCAAAAAGCTCGGACGCATGGGCGTGAAGACTGTGGTGTGTTTCCTGCTGAGTACAGCAATAGCAATAGTACTTGGCCTCGTTACGTCGAACATAATCGGTGTAGGAACTGGCGTAACCATTCAGCAGACGGCCTCAACTACAGCCACAGCCGCAAAAGAAGTGTCTATGCTGGATACCCTCATCAACATTATTCCTAACAACCCGTTCGAGGCACTGGCCAAGCAGAATTTGTTGCAGATAATATTCTTCGCGCTGATACTGGGGTTTGCTTTGATGAAGATCGGAGAACCTGTGAAGCCGTTACTGGACATTTTCAGGTCTGGACAGGAAGCCATGAAGGAAATCACCAACATAGTGCTTGAGTTCACGCCTTACGGAGTTTTCGGACTGATGGCTAATGTAGTCGGGAGCAATGGGCCGGAGATTCTGATACCCTACATCAAGGCAATAGCAGCAATGTATATCGCGGGAGCAATTTACGTGATAGTGGTGCAGGCTGGAATCATGGTGGGCATTATCGGGAGAGTGAACCCGTTCAGATTCTTGAGGACCATGAAGGAAGCTATGGCGTTTGTGTTTGCGACATGCTCAAGTGTTGCGACGATACCCCTGAACCTGAAATGCACGAAGGATCTCGGCGTTGATGATGAGACTGCGAACTTCGTGATACCGTTCGGAGCGGTGATGAACATGAACGGCACAGCGATCTACGAGGCAGTAGCAGTAGTGTTTACGGCGCAGATTTTCGGGATAGAGCTGAGCTTTACGCAGCAGGTGATGATTATGCTGACGGCGACTCTTGCGTCAATCGGGACAGCAGGGATTCCCGGGTCTGGTTTGGTGATGTTGACGATAGTGCTATCTTCTGTGAATCTGCCTATGGAGGCGATAGGGCTTCTCGCAGGTATAGACCGTATCCTGAACATGGGGCGAGTGATTCCGAACATAGTGGGCGATGCGGCTTCGGCGGTGATAGTGTCGCGCACTGAGGGGACATTCAGAGACTCGAAATAGCTTCACACAAAAAATCTCCCTTCATGGTTTTATCTGAGGGGAGATTCATTCTTTCCGGATATGTTTGCGTGAGTTACTTGTAGCTGGTCTTGAACGAGGCCCGTATCTCCGTACCTTTCTCCGGTGAAGATACTATATTCAGCGTCCCGCCCATCAGGCTCATTCTCTCGGTCATGCTCGCCAGCCCTCTGTGTCCTTCCACCCGCAGCGTCTCAGGGTTAATGTGTCCAGCGTCAAAGCCCTTCCCGTTGTCGGATATGTTCATCACCACAATATCAGCGTCCTTCTTCCGCAGGTATATATCCACCTCGTCAGCTCCTCCATGCCTCACAGCGTTAGAGACAGCCTCCTGAATGATTCGTAACAGAGATAATATCCGCTCGTTGTCCAAATCAAGCTCCCTGATTCCGTCGTCAAAGTCCGCAACAACCTCTATATCGTAAACCTGAGAGAGTCTCTCCGCTAACTCAGTAACCGCCTCAGCAAATCCCAAGTCCATCCACGGCGGCGCAAGCTCATCACACAGCGACCTCAATTCACGCACAACACTCTTCGCTATAATCTCCACGCGCTTGATTCGTGAGCCTTTTGTGTCCTCGTCATCCATAGCCATGTGTATTTGCTGGAGCAGTGCCGTAATGTCCTGAAGCGGCCCGTCATGAATCTCTCTCGCCATGTCCAGACGTTCCTGTTCCTGAGCGCGGACGACATCCTTCACGTAGTTATTGCGCAGGTTGTCCCGGTCTATGGCTGCCTGAGCGTAACGCATGAGTGCATTATGGACTCTCTCTATCTCCATGATTGCGCCTTCCTCCAGCTCATCGGGGACATCTTTTCCGAGCGTCATGTTGTCGATCTCAGCCACTAACGACTTCAGCGGAATCACCAGCCTGCTCCATAAGAGCCTGATTGCTACGAAACTTGCCAGAGTAATCACCATGATCAGCACCGGCCAGAGTCGCACAACCTTCACGAGTCCGCCGAGCAGGTTCGTCCACGACACCGCAGCAATCACGTAGCCTCCGCTGGGACGCTTGACCGGATACACGGCGAGCGTATAGTGCGCACCGTTCTTGTCGTCGATCTTGATGGCTTTTCCGACTGGGAGATCGGGCCTCCAGATTGCGGCGATGTTCATAGCTCCGGGAGAAGCCAGAATCACTTTGCCGCTGTGGTCAGTCAGGGCAACCCATCCGGGAATCGACGGCCCCCACGAGAAAAACGGGTAGCGTGTGAAATCGCTCAACATCTGGAACGTCCACGAGTCCGAGTCGCTGCTTAGGTGATAGCTCATGCTCTCGGCCAAGTCCTGAACGTACGAACTGACTGCTGCTTCCATTGCGCTCTCCTGATTCACCATGCCTGCAACTGCTACGATGACTACTGCTGCGGACGGGAGTATCAATGCACACAACAAAAAGGCCAGGAAGTGAGATCTTGGCCTTGTGAAAAACTCGAACATATACGCCCCGTTAGTCGTCCTCTAGCAATTCTTCGAGGGTAACTACTCCGTACTTGAGGGCTAATAGCAATGCTTCTGTCTTGTTGCGGCTTCCGAGCTTGTCGTAGATCGATGCTAAATGCGTCTGCACTGTGCGCTCACTGATGTATAACTGCTTTGCGACTTCCTTGCTGGACAGGCCTTTAGCTGCGAGCAACAACACTTCACGTTCCCTGACAGAGAGCTGCTCCGGAATGAAGTCCTGTTCTCCCATGACGGAGGCAACTTCAGGATCGAGATACAGCCCGCCCTTCGCGACAGTGTTTATAGCTGTGGTGAGTTCTTTGGGGCTGACGGTCTTTAGGACGAATCCGCGAGCTCCTGCCCTGAGAGAGGCAATAACATACTGCTGAGCGTCATACGAAGTTAGCATAACTATAGCGGTGTTGAGTCCCTCATTCTTGACCTTCTGGGCGACAGTTACGCCGTCGAGTCCTGGCATACGAATATCGAGCAGTGCAACGTCAGGCCGAAGCTCCTGCAGAAGCTCCCAAGCCTTTGTGCCGTCCTCAGCCTCAGCGACTAACTCAAAGCTGGGTTCTCTCCTGACAAATTCGCCGATTCCTGAACGTGTCAGCGGGTGGTCATCAGCGAGCAAAATTCTTACACTCATAGCGAAAAAATCATCTCCTGAAAAATTCTACATGCCTATAGATTTCTCCACAGGCCTTAATGCTAATATTGTCTCACTAATCACGTCATCGAGGGACATATTCATTTTTTCCGCACCCTGCTTGATGATGTCCCTATTGACTCCGCGAGCAAAAGCCTTGTCCTTCCATTTTTTCTTGACGGATTTCAGCTCAAGGTCTGCGAGGGATTTCGAGGGTCTGACGAGTCCGGCAGTGATGATCAGTCCGGTAAGCTCATCGATCGTGAAGAGTGTGCGCTCAAGATTTGTGGATGGCTCTACGTCCGTGCATATCCCGAATCCGTGGGACTGTACAGCGCGTATTATGTCCTCATCGACTCCGGCTTCTCTGAGCATGTCGGGAGCGAGGTGGCAATGCTGGTCGGGAGTGGGAGTAGTTTTTTCCCAGTCTATGTCGTGGAGGATTCCGACTACTCCCCATAGATCGGGGTCTTCGTGGTAGAGTCCGGCGAAGTGGCGCATAGTAGCTTCTACGGCTAATGCGTGGTGAATATGGGACTCTTCGTTATTATATTTGCGTAACAGGTCAAGAGCCTGTTCTCTAGTAGGTATCAATGTACAGTACTCCTTACGTAAAAATATGCTGAGGATTTTCAGTATTATATATTATTTCGCGTCAATACCCCGAATCGCAAAAGCATGTATCATTTCACACACCTACACTCCCGAATCGCAAAAGCATGTATCATTTCACACACTTACACCCCGAATCGCAAAAGCATGTATCATTTCACACACCTACACTCCCGAATCGCAAAAGCATGTATCATTTCACACACCTACACCCCAGAATCGCAAAAGCATGTATCATTTCACACACCTACACCCCGAAGCACAAAAGCATGTATCATTTCACACACCTACACCCCGAAGCACAAAAGCATGTATAATCTTTCACACATAAAACTTTTCAGGAGGTAATTTCTCAATGCATAAAACCATCAGTGCAATTCTACTTGCTGTTCTTCTGCTCGTACCTTCTGCCGTGTATGCTGAGGACGACAAATCTGCGGTTCTGGTTGTGTCGTTCGGGACATCAGTACCGGAAGCCAGACATGCCATCGACAACCTCGCAGACTCCGCTCGTAAAGAGTTCCCGAAGTGTGAAGTCAGGCTTGCGTTCACGTCGAACATCATCCGCAGAAAGATAGCCCGTGAGTCCGGAGAGAGCATCCCGAATCCGGTGCAGGCACTCGCACAGCTTAACAACGAAGGATTTTCGCGCGTGTACGTCATGCCCACACACATGATTCCCGGCGAAGAATTTGACGAACTCGCAAATGTTGTAGGGGCTTTCGGGACTCTAAAGGGCAAATACGGATTCAGGACTCTCAAACTTGGCCGGCCCTTCCTTGACGGATCTGACGACTGCGAAGGTATGGCGGACGTGTTGCTCCAGAGATTCAGGAAGTATCTTCAGGACGAACACACCGCAGTGATTCTCATGGGACACGGAACACCCGAACACTTCGCGAACGCTATGTACTCACAGCTGCAGCTGGCTCTGGACACGAAAGCGTACGGGAGATTCTTTGTCGGGACTGTGGAAGCTGCTCCGAAGATTGAGGACGTGATCGTGAGGCTGAAGCGGCATCCGGAAGTGAAGAAGCTGATTCTGAGTCCGATGATGATTGTTGCGGGGGATCATGCGCATAACGATTTAGCTGGCGAGGACGATCCGGAGTCGTGGGTGAATGTTCTGAAGGCTGAGGGCTGGAAGGATGTTAGTACGTATCTTGTTGGGCTAGGTGAGGATGAGAATATAGCGAGGAAATTCACTGCAAAGATTTCTGAACTTATGGAGTAGCGGAGTGAGTACATACCCATCAGCGGGGAGATGGTGAGAAAGAAAAATGAGAGTCCCTCTCTGTGTGTGGAGGGGGACTCTTTTTATGTGTGTTGGTTGGTTGTAGGTTGATAGCTTAGTCATTAGTCGCCTGACTGTTCGTCGCCATCAGTGCTACCAGTACCGCCACCGCCAGAGCTGCTGCCAGAGCTGCCACTAGTTGATGCATCACCCGCAGTGATTTTGCCTGTGGATAACTCTATCGTGAAATTCTGGTGGTCTCCAATGTCATCAAACCCTCTGATAGCTTTCAGTGCTGTAGTTATTCCATTAGCATCCGCGTCGCCAGTGAAATCTACTTTTACGTCCCAGCTCCCGAAGCCCTGACCATTACCGGGCGCATACTTTGTACCTTTCGTGCTGAACTTCGACCATGTAGGAATATATTCGCCGTCTTTCAGGAACTCACTTGCTTTTACGGTCGCTAAATCATCATCGCGGTGTTCTGAATAATACAGGAATGCTGCTACTTTGCAGGAGTTCAGGTTGTTGACGATTGACTGCGCTTTTGCAAGGCCTGTAGCTTTCTGGCTGGATGTTGCCATTGTCGCTGCGAGTGCTCCTAATACTGCAATCACTATCAATAATTCGACTAACGTGAATCCTTTGCGAAATTTCTTCATGAATTTTTTCCTTCTTAATGTGTGCTGAATACTAGTGTTACGTCCCTTGAGCCTATCCTACAGCCCGCCAACATACGAAAGTTTTTGCACACAAATAATTCACGCCTAATCCGCCATGTGATATAATAAATACGAGCAAAGATAAAGACGATACACGTCATGTGCATAACCTAGGCAAATGGAATTATAGCATAAACCTTTGCTTTTTGTTATTTGTATATATAATTTCACGCGCGAAGCATCACCGCAAAAAATCAGCACCCCTCCAGTTTTCCCGAAAGAGTGCCGCGTTTTACAACTACATTTACAACTACAAAAACTCCCAGTAAATTCAGCATACACCTTTATTCACAGAGATGTCTCACGAAATAGAATCGCTGTTATTTTTTCTCCGCATACCTCCGAATCTTTAGCCCTCACCTTGCGGACAGTTCCACGTAATGCTCTCTATCTTGACTTCGTCGTCAGTGTACTCGAACCCGAAAAATATCTCCTCGCCTGACGCACTCTCATACGTCCATCCTTCAGGACCTATCGGGCCGTCCTCTTCCGCATCCCAGTGCTTGTATTTCTCATCCGTGAGGTCTGGCAGCTCATCATCCGGCATCCCAAACACCACCAGCTTCATCGCGTTATCCCCTACCTGACAGCCCGCTATCTCATAGCCCTTCTTGTGGACATGCACACCGCTCAAATGCTGCTCCGTGAAATGCACATCGCATCCACGATACGTCAAGTAGTTGAACTCATCCTGCCCTCGTTCCTCAATCGGCTTCCCAAGCAGCAGCCTCGTCTTTTCCGGAGTTATCCCGAAATTCAGCCTGACCTCCGCAAAATCCCGCCCTACAGGAATTTTTCCCTCGCTGTACCAACCCGCAACAAACTCCGCAGCTATATACGCACTGCCCTTCTTTTTCGGAAGGTCTATCCTGTACCACTTCTTGCCGTTTGCTCTCGTCTCACCGAGAATTATGAACTGCGTCCCAGCGTCAGCCCTGTCAATCACTTTTCCTTTTGTGCCTGCCGATGCCCGAATCCTGACGTTATCGCCAGTGCATACACCCAGCTCCGGAAAATTCATAGCCTGCGCAGTCCCACACATCACCATCAACCACAAAACCGCAATTATTTTCTTCATAGCTTAATCCTCCTCCGTGTCCCTATACCAAGACAGATTATCTATCACAAATTCTCCGTCACCGTTTTCGTCTGAGAACTGGAAATATATATGCTCTCCAGTTTTCTCATTGTCGTATGTCCAGTTACTCATAGCGCAACCGGCTTCGTCGTCATCGTCTAACTCTACGTGCAAAGCTGATTCCGGCATTCCCATACTAAGCAATTTTCTTGCGTTATCACCGATACGAATCCCGGCTATAGCTTTCTCGTCAGTATGCATGACACTAACGCTCCATATTCCGTTCTCGTCGTACCAAAAGTTATAGCGTTCCCGCTCACCTAGATGTTGTGAGCCGTTCCCCAAAGGCCTCCCGAAAATCGCACGGGTCTTTTCAGGGTATACGCCGAAAGTCAGTCTCACCTCCGCAAACACATTCCCCACAGGCGTAATCTCGACGTACTCAGCCGCAACATAGGCAGTCCCTCTCTTTGTGGGATGGTCTATCATGTACCATTTCTGCCCTCCTGAATGGACTTCACCCAGCACCACGAATCTATTTCTGTCCGGCTTAACAAGACCGATGATTTTTCCCTTACTGCTTGGGGATTCTATGAGCCTGACTTTTTCGCCGGTGCATATGCCCATCTCCGGATACTTGGCCGCATACGCCGATCCGCAGAACAACACCACGCATAACAACGCAAGTATTTTCCTCATAGGTCATCATCCCATTCTGTGGACATGCTGATAATCAGCCACGAATCTTTGCCCTGCCACTTGCTGGGTATCACCATCGCAGAAAACGTACCGCGTTCATTCGTCGTCCTCTTGCTGTCGTAAACATAGCCGGATACTGCCGTGTATCTGCCTTCGCTGTCAACGTCCTGAACTTCCGCGTAATACACTGCATCATTTCCGGGATCCCTGAAGCTGTCCGCAGCAAAATGAAACTGCCTTCCGTCATACGAGAACACAGCAGATGAATCTTCGTCTATCACGCTCAAGTCCATAGCGTCAAGCTCAAGCCCGAAGTATTTGCTCACGGATTCGGCCACATATTTCTTGTCGATCACCAGCGGCCCGGACTCGCAGTTCCTATCACGGCACTTTTTGATTCGCGATTTGTTGTTGATGAAGTTGTGGATTATCCCGAAACGTGCAAGCTCCGTAACATTCTCAGGCATTCCCAAGTGAAGCAATCCGTCGTCATCATCGGTGTTCTCTGCCCTAATGTCGAAGTTGAACAGTCCCGTTTCAGTGAAGTTGCTGATGAACACACCGAGCCGCTTCATGTCCTGCCTGCTTGCTCCGAAAGCTGCTCCGGAAAACATCATCGCGCATAACGCACACAGAGTAGCCCTCCGGAATATGAGTAATTTCCGCATGGCTATAGCCTCCTCAAAATAAAAATGGATGTGTGATACTATAGCACCGAAATCCATCACACAGAAAAGAGGTTGTACTCATGAAGAAATATATAGTTGCTGTAGCGTTAGTACTTGCACTTGCAGGAATGGCCTGTGCTGAGGTGAAGATTGACCTCGATCAGCACGACTGTATGATCTGCAAGGAGTCATTCTTTTGCTTCAAGGGAGACCCCCTCGACAAAATCCCCGTTGAGGCTCAGCCGAAAAAAGTCTACATGCTTTCGGACAGAAGCAAACACATGAAGGACTGCAAAAACGGTTTCAAGATGCACAGATTCGTCAAGGTAGGCACCCGAAACGTCAGCATGGAGTTCATCAAGAGCAACATGAACAGAATAGTGATCATTGACGGCGGCGGGACTCTGAGTCAAAAACTGTACGGCTGGGAGTGTATGCTCTGCGGGAAAAAATTCTACTCATTCTACGGAGTCAATCTCAACATCAAGGATTGGGACGTTCAGCCCGACCACATCAAGGCACTCAAGGGCGGAAACGGAATCCCTCAATGCTCCAAGAGGTCAGACGGATATTTTGGGCACGTGTTCAAGCTGAAGGAGGAAGGCCCGATAACTTCCTACGGTTTCGCCAAGAGCAATATTCTGGATTACGTCTATTACGTCAAGTAGGAGATGATATATCATGAAGAGCAGAGTGAAATTTTTTGCGTATGCTGTGCTGTTGGTACTGCTGGTGAATTTTCCTGCACATGCTGAGCTGCCAAAGACGTACAAGGAATTCAAGGCGCGCTACCAGACTGAGGCCAAGACCTACAAGGGAGCGGTGAAGCTGTATTTTGACGCAGTGTTTGCGTACATCAACAAGGAGACTCGTACGGAAGGCGGAAAGATGCTGCGGTACTCTCTGCGTTCGGAGCTGCCGATTGACCGGTCGACGTTCTACGCTACATTTGCGGATCGCCTGAAAGATCCTGCGTGGCATCAGGTATTCAGGAGCTTTGCGGAAGGGTCATCACCCGAAAATAATTACGCTATGGATCCCGACGATTACGAGTTGAATTTTACCGGCCAAGTTACGAGAGAGGCCGACTATTTGCGGGTATTCCTTGAGAGTTCCGGAGCGGACAACCCCCGCGCAGTGTGGGTGAAGCAATTCGACGGCGGCCTGTGGTTCGTAATCAACAACGCAGCAACGTACGTGCAGGTGAAGCCCTCACGAGCAGAGATCGAGAAACGCAACAGAGCTTTTGACGCGGACTTTGACGAGAAAGAACCCGAAGAAGCCCCCAAACCCGCAAACACTGAGCCGGAACACAGGCAAGTAGTTTTTGACTGAGACACACAGACATTCACGATAACCCATAACAAACAGCACCCCCAAAACTCTCACGGGAGGTGCTGCAATTTTTCTGTCCTGAAATTTTTAGCCCATAGTGTCCCAGCTCTGGCCGACTTCTTCGCGGTCACTGCCAGACAAATACAGCTCTTTCGGCACTCCGGCTACAACGATTCCCGATTTCGGGTCAACATAGTAGTTCTTCGCGTCAAGCTCCGGGTCTTCTCCGATCACAGTACCGTCCGGAATAATGTTGTGTCCGTCAATGATTGCTCTCTTGATCCGGCAGTTACGCCCGATAACTACGTCATGCCCGATGATGCTCTCTTCTACCACGCTTCCGGCCTGCACGAGGCAATTACGCGCAAGAACGGAATCCTTCACGCTCGCTCCGAAAATCCTGCTGCCCTCAGAAAGCATAACCCTGTCGATATTGCAGGGGTGTCCGCTGTCAGGATAGCAGTACGAAGGGGGATCACCATAGGAGACCGTACGAATCGGCCAC
>JAFTBT010000032.1 GCA_017455085.1 Synergistaceae bacterium | reverse complement strand
TTATCGATTGAGATTCCGGTCATGTACTGTGAGAGCATAGACGAAATCACATTAATCTTTCTGGATTCCGGAGGGAGAGTTTTCACAGCAGCTAGTGCATTCTCGATCAGGTTGCCGAACACAGCGCAGTAATCCGCCTCCATAACAGCAAGCTCACGAGGCAGCTCAAGCCTCCAGTTTATGGCCGTATCCTGAGTCCCTGCGACTCGGTCATAGTGCGACGCCACAGCATCAACAGCATGATTCGCGCAAAAGAACCTGTAGCTTTGTGTGTGCATGTCCGTGAACTGTGAGAGGTACTCCCTGAGTTCAGTGAGCTGTCCGGAATCTGCGAGGCTGATGATCACTAAGATATGCTGCCTGAAGTTGTGCCTGAGTTCGCGGGCATAGTTCACATAGCTTTGCATCTCGTTGTAGCGTTTGGCCTCCATCTGCAAAAAAGTATTTTCCTGCTGAAGCCTTGCACTCTCGGTGAATCTGACTGTTGCCCACCAAAATATATGGTAGAACATGAACGCTGCCGCCATCACGAACGTAACCAGTGCCATAGCTACAGGCCTGACTCTTCCGGTCATGACCACTGCGGGACGAAGAGGGGTCATCCAGTGAATCACTATACTCATCACCAGAGGAGCAATGAACATATACCGCCACACTCCGGCTATACGGTCCTCGTTCATGAGTACGGGGAACTTGACTGTGAGAGTCCTCCAGAACACCGCGCCGACAATCACGGCCATTCCCAGAAATGCCAGAGCCGGAATCTCTGAACTGTCAGTGAATGCGTGGCTTGTGGATTCGTACGGAGCAATGATGTATCTCGTGTACATGGAGCATAATTCGCAGAGCATCCCGGAGTTGAGCAGGCAGAAGATTTTTCGGGATGTGCTGATGGTCTTTAGCCTGACGATGAGGGGAGAATCTTTCTGCGAGGCAAGCACCGGTGTAACTGCGAACACTACAGCAGGAATCATGACCGCTAACCAGAACATACACTTGGCCGTCATTTGTGAACGCCCCTGATTCTGGAGATCTGGTACTGCGTGAAATCGTGAATGACTTGTGCGCGTCCCCTGACTCGGATTGGGAGGGTTGAGCCGTCATTCATCAGGAAAGCGTCCCTGCTGCGAGTGAGTGAGGCTACACAGTCCATGTTGACGATAAGCCCCCTGTTGCAGAGGAGAAAGCGCGAGTCAGTGAGTCTCTCGTGAATCTCTGTGAATGACATTGAGCACAGAATGCTCCTGCCGTCAGAGAGTACTACGTTGACGAAGTGATCCATGCTCATGACTGCGGAGATGTCCCGGAGTCTGAGTGTGTAGGTTGTGCGTGAGACTCGTACGGTGATTTCGGGTTCTGGAGTGTTCAGGAAATGCACGGCTTCAGTGAGGACACGGCCAAGTTTTTCGGGGGTGCAGGGCTTCACGATGTAGTCGAAGGGGTGGATCGGGAAAGCCTCGAACGCAAAATCGCGTGATGAAGTCGTGAAGATGATGAGTGTTTTGTTGTCGGAAGCTCTGAGCGTTTGTGCGGCCTGAATACCGTTGAGGTTGTTCATGAGAATATCCATGAAGACCATGTGGAATTTGTCGGGCTTGAAGGCTCGGAGTAAGGACTCTGCGTCACGGAAACACGTAACAGTTTGTGGGTTGCCTGCGTTTTCGGTGAACCACTTGTGAATGTTGCGTGAGAGTTTTGCGCTGTCCAGTCTTGTGTCATCTACAACTGCTATGTTAAGCCTCATACTATGCTGCCTCCTTTTACGTTGCAAAAGACTCATTCCGAAAAAGTGAAAGTATGAATTATGACTGATTTACAGGAAAAATCAAATCTGCTAAAACATCGTGTATTCCAAGTACTAGAAGGGTTCACTGGTGAGCTGGATATCGGTGTACAGTTTGCTTCACTCGGAGCATCTGCAAAAGTAGTTACATCTTCCTCATGTGATTCCTTCAAGTTTTCGGGGCTTGATGTGTTGATATTTGATGCAGAGAGTGACTCGGACATGGAGAAGATTGTGGAGAGTCTTGGCAGTGAAGGATTGAGGCTGAGTGCTGGATGTGCGGGGTTTGCGAAGGTGTTGGGATTCTGCTGGAAGGGTCGTGGAGTTCACGTAATGCCTGAGAGATTCGTGATGCTGTGCGGGAGAGTGAACCCAGTAAAGCGAACGGCATGAATTAATGGGGGCGGGTGGGGTTGCCATGAGTGAAGCGAATGACACTTTCCCCTCCCAAACGAAGCGATAACACCTTCATAAAATGCTAAAAACGATTCGCAACACGGAGCAACACTCTGTGAAGCACTGCATGAGCCATAACTCAGCAAATCACTCTATGAAGCACTGCATGAGCTATAACTCAGCAAATCACTCTCTGGAGCACTGCCCGCAACAAAAATACTACTTAAGGAGGAAATTATGGGCAAACCAATATTAGGAATCAGCATGGGTGATCCATTCGGCAACAGCACGGAAATCACCGTCAAGGCTCTCTCATACAAAGACGTTTACGACAGGTGCAAGCCTCTCGTTGTGGGACATCTGGCAGTCATGGATTACGCCGCAAATGTCGCCAAAAAACTCTCAGGCCTCGACATCAAGATTCACTACGTCAAAAACGTCAAGGACGCAAAATTCGCGTACGGCACTATTGATGTTTACGACATGGGCATAGTCAAACCCTCAGACCTTCATGGAGACCCCAATACCCCCAAGCCCTTCAACATCGGCCCCACAAAGCTCGGCAGTGAAGCTGCATATCAGTATGTCGTGAAAGTCATCCGTATGGCTCTGGCTCACGAGGTCGACGCAACCATCACTAACGACATCAGCAAGGAAGCCATCAACATGGCCGGACAGCACTATTCAGGACACACGGAAATATACGCTGACGAGACTAAGACCAAGAAATACGCAATGATGCTCGCACACGAAAATTCACGAGGCATTCACGTTTCGACTCACGTATCGCTTCTGGAAACCTGCGACAGAGTCAAGAAAGCCCGCGTACTTGAGTGCATACACCTCGCTGATGAGACCTGCAAAGCTCTCGGAATCGACAACCCCAAAATCGGAGTCGCTGGTCTGAATCCACATTGCGGAGAAAATGGCATGTTTGGCCGTGAGGAGATCGACGAAATACAGCCCGCAATCGATGAGGCACTTTCTGAGGGCATAAACATTCCCGACAAGAAGCCCACTCCTCCGGATACGGTCTTCAGCAAGGCTCTCGGTGGCTGGTACGATATGGTTGTGGCCATGTATCACGATCAGGGACATATTCCGCTGAAGGTGAAGGGCTTTGTGTACAACAAGGAAGAACATCACTGGGAAGCCGTCGCAGGAAACAACGTGACACTTAGCCTGCCGATTATCCGCGTCAGTGTGGATCACGGAACAGCATACGATATTGCCGGCAGTGGTGAGGCAAATGAACTCAGCCTCATAAACTCGATAGACTACGGAATCAGACTCGCCGCAAGCAAAAAATAGTATGGACATAGAATTTCTGCTCTGGCTTCAGAATTTCCGCGAGGCAACAGGGAATGTGTTTACACCGTTCATGATACTGATGTCGAATCTAACAGTGTTTATGTTCCTGCCGGTGTTCGTGTACTGGTGCATAAGCAAACGCGGAGGGCTGCTCCTGATGTTGTCGTTGTGTATGAGCAATTTTGCGTTCGATGTGATGAAGATTTTGTTCAGTGTCCCCCGTCCTTTTGTGAGGGATACTCGGATTCTTCCGCTTCACAGAGAGTCGGGCTACTCGTTCCCCAGCGGACATGCAGGAATATCGTCATCAGTATACGGATCTCTAGCGGTTCTTGTCCGGAAAAAATGGTTCTCGTGTATTTGCGGAGCTCTGATAGTTCTCGTAGCTTTGTCGCGGATGTATCACGGAGTCCATACTCCTCAGGATGTCATAGCAGGTGCAGCACTCGGCCTGTTTTGTGTGTGGGCGGCATCGGCATTGCTTGAGTGCGAAAACGTCATGAATGTTGCTCTGCCTGTAGTGTGTGCGGCGGGGCTTGCGTATATCTGCCTGAAGTCCTCACACGATAACAGTCCGGCTTTCGTGAGCGTGGCACTCTGGACATTCTTCTACGGCGGATCAATGCTCGGCCTCACGATTGGGCATTACATCGAGCGCAAGTACATCGATTTTCACGCAACAGGCCTTAACTTCAAGGGTATAGCTGTCGGAGTAATCGGGCTTGTGCTGTACTACTTTGCAAGAAATGTATACATGAGCAAATTTATATCAGTGTTAGCACCATTCATCACGACTCAGGGCGCATATTTCGTTTCAGGGCTGGCGGTTATGTTTTACACAGCAGCATTGTGGCCGCTGGTCATCAAGAAGTTTTGTGAATGACCAGTGAATTTTTTCAGGCATATATATTTTTTGAGGTATGTAGTAGCGTTAGTATTAGTGCTGTGCTTCACGTTGGCAGCATATGCGGCACTCACCGACCCCGTCAAGCTCATCTTCGCAGCTCAGGAAGTCGGAACAGGCGCGTATTCCGTCAGTTCAGCTATCCAGGTCACAATGCTCAAGGGACTCCCGCAGGCTCGACCATCGACCTCACCACTAACTCCACCGGCGGTGTCGGTGCTCCCGTACCCATTCAGCGTAAACGTGCAGGCTTGATCGTCGCAAACGCAGGCCCATCACTGTGGAGCTATGAGCGCACAAAAACAGACTACCAGTTCGGAGGTTGCCCGCATGTTCGCAGCATCGCAGGAGGACTCGCACACGAAAAAGTTCGTGGAGTCTTCGGGCTGCACGACTCTTGAGGAAGTAATCGCCAAGAAAGTACCCATCAAGCTCATCACGAATAAGAACGTGTCACTCGGTGAACTTATGGCTGAGAGAGTAATCGAGGCTTGCGGAATCAGTGTAGCGGATTTCCTGAAGTTCGCCACGTGGGAGAATACAGGCACAGACACAATCAAGTTCGGCATTCAGGATGACCTCTACGACGCGACAATCGACCATATCGACGCAGGACAGTCCACCACCACAGAATTTTGCTTGCCCCACGATATGCACTTCGTACAGCTTGCACCCGAGACCCTCGCGAACATTAACAAGCACTACAAGGACATTCAGACGATGGGCTCACAGCAGAACGTCATAGTCCCTGCCTCAATGCCTGACGATGTGGCTTACGCGCTCACTAAGGCCCTCTGCGAGAACAAGGACGACATAGCAGCATCAGTGGCTTCGCTGAAGTGGTTTGACCTAAAGACCGCAGGCAAGCATGAACGCAACGGCGCACCCATTCACCCAGCGCGGCCAAGTACTGCAAGGAAATGGGCTACGAAGTCGACTAGCAGCACTATATGAGACTTCTCGAAGGCAAAGCAGCAATCATCACAGGCTCGTCACGAGGAATCGGCAGGGCAATCTCTAAGGCCTTTGAAGAATCCCTAAAGCCTATTGCTGACGAGTTAGGGTGCTTTTACGCAGCAGGGGACATCGGGGAATTTGAGACCTCACAGAGACTCGCGGGTGAGTGCATGAATAGATTCGGCAGGGTTGATATTTTTGTGAACAACGCAGGAATCGGAATTTCTTGACCTGACTCCGGAAGAGTGGGCTCGATATGCCACAGCCAGATCGAAACGGATATGTCCTTGCAGTGGACTCCTGAGTACAGGCAAAAGGTCTTCGCAAATATTCCGATTAGCAGGTTAGGAGAGCTGAGGATGTCGAGAATCTGGAGGTGTCCTTTGCGTCAGACATGTCGGGGGTCATCACTGGTGAGAGCATCAACATCAACGGAGGTACATACATGAACTAACAGGAGGTGAAATATATTACTATGTTTATTCGCACTATAGCAACTGGATAGACATACTTGCTTTTGTCGGCATAGGCTACACGCTCTGGTACATACTGACTCAGTTCCCGCGCCTAAACGATTACCAAAAGAACAAGCAGAAAGCCCCTTGCTTCAGCTATGGGAATGAATGCCTTTAGAGGATAATTTTTGTCATGAAAATGTTTTGCTTCAAACTCTATCATTCAGACCATAATAATGCTTTGATGAGGCAGATTAATATTGCTGGTCTCATCTACAATCATTGCATAGCTCTGCATAAGAGATATTACAGGCTGTTTGGCAAACATATTCATGCATTCCA
>JAFTBT010000031.1 GCA_017455085.1 Synergistaceae bacterium | reverse complement strand
TGCTGTAGCTCTTAACACAAGGGACGCGAAAATGATGAACGACATTGTCCAGCAGCTTGTGAACGGCGAAAATATGTACAACAGATTCTATGAAGGCTCGCGCTTCAAGGAAGTCCGTGACATCATGACTGCAGGACGCGGGACTTTCACCACTCTCAAGAACGGCTTCAATGACGTGCTGACCTCATTCACGCAGACTGAACCGGCATTTGCTGCACTGCTTGCTGACGGCTTGAACCTCGTGAACATCGCCAGCAAGATCACTGACGCAGGCACAGACAGAATCGTAGGCCTCTCACAGGGAGCGTATGACTCTCTCAGCAGCACAATGACCCTTGTGATTTCGCTGGCGGCTGTAGCTATCGTGATTGGTATCGGAATCGCTCTGTACATCGCTAAATCAATCTCCACTCCTCTGGGAAGAGTCGTTGAGCTTTGCGGGAATGCCCGTGACGGCGATATGTCCATCACGCGCGGAGACTTCCATTATGAGGGCAAAGATGAACTCGGAAACTTGGGCGATGCACTCACAGAAATGTTTGCGTCACTCAGCACAGCTATCGGAGATATTCGCGGCTTGGCTGTAGAGAGTCACGAGAAATCCACTGCCATGAAGGAAGACGCTGGCAAAAACTTGGACTATGCCAATAACGTGCGTTCAAGCGTGTCAAACGTTGTGAAGCTCATGGAGAGCAATTCTTCATCACTTCAGGAATCAAACGCAGGCACAGAAGAAATGTCAGCGGCATCCATGACCAGCGCACAGGCAGCTACGGATTGTGCAGAGTTCATCTCCAACATGACCACAGTAACCGGAAATGCTGTAGACACGGTGAAGGAAGCCATCGCAAATATCGTTATCCTCCAGAAAAAGACGAAGGAAAGCGGAATCAAGTTGCAGGAGCTTGTGGAAAACTCCAACAAGATCAGCGAGTTCATCGGGGACATCACATCGATTGCAGACCAGACGAATTTGCTTGCACTCAACGCCGCTATTGAGGCAGCACGTGCAGGAGAAGCAGGACGCGGATTTGCAGTAGTGGCGGAGAGTGTGCGTAAACTTGCCGAAGAGTCCAGCAGAGCCGCAGAGAACGTCAGGGGACTCATTGAGACGCTGCAGACCAGTGTGCGCGAGACGAAGACCTCCAGCGACGAGACAGCAGTGTTGCTCGACGAGACCACAGAGAAAGCGAATAACGCTCAGGATTCACTCGCGGAAGCCATCGGGCAGATCGACAAGGCAAATGACAGAATCCAGAACATCGCAGCAGTAGCTCAGGAGCAGGCAGCATCAAGCCGTGAGATCGCAGCAGGTATCGACAACGTCACGAAGGCCACAACGGAGATTCTGGAACATCTCGAGAGCATCAAGAACGACATGGACGAGACGGCACTCATTGCTGAGAGAGCAGCTCAGGGCGCAGTTGACCAGACCGGACTTGTGGAGAGCATCACGGAGTCGCTTTCGCAGTTCCACATCGAGGAAGAGGGAACAGCCCCGAAGAAGGGCAGTGCAGCACGCAAGGCACTTCCGGCCAAGAAAAAGTAGCATAGCAGCCCGAAAGCTATTGACCATATGAATACGCTTGACTCGGTGAGAAATTGCCGGGTCATTTTTTTGTAGCCATGAACGAATCCAATTTTGACATGTATATACGCGACCTGCTGCGTGAGGCAGGAATACAGGCAGATTATCAGCACACGGAGATCCTACAGCTTCAGGAGGCACTAGCTGCAGCCTCAAAGAATCAGACCGGCGAACACGGAAAACCAGACTTTATTGCTGTGGTGAATGAGTATGCGCTTGTGATTGAGGACAAGAAGGACAGGGATAAAGTATGCCTGCGGGAAAAGGACGGCAGTATCTCCCAGACAGTGGAGGCCGTGAAGAATTATGCGGTCAACGGAGCAGTCTGGTATGCCCGCAAGATTCTGGAGCATGGGGCGTACACGAAAATATTTGCGTTTGGGAATGCGGGGGACTCTAAGCACCATACGATGCAGCCGGTGTTTGTTGGTCTTGACTGCGTGAAGGAGCTTGACGGGATCGAGGGGTTCGAGAATTTTTCACCCGCCAATATTGAGAGATATTACCGCTATGAAGTGAGAGGTGAGACTCCTCCGGAAGAGGCCAGACGTTCACGCATAAAGGAGAAAGCTATCACACTTCATGAATACCTGCGCAACTATGGGAATCTGAGCGTGACTGAGAAGCCTTTAGTTGTCTCCGCAATACTCTTAGCACTCAGGGAGAAGGGTAACGGATTCAGCCTCGACTCTCTGACCGGAGATAATAGCCCGGATTCATATGACGGCGCAAAAATCTATGAAGCTGTCTCCAGAAGCCTCACACATGCGAGTGTATCACCTGATGTGAAGAAACAGAGAATACTGGATCAGTTCGCATTCATCAAGAACAGGCCGATACTCAACACCGCGCGTGAAGAATGGAAAGACGGCAGGAATCCCAACGGCAAGACTCCCATGAAGTTTTTTGCGGAGTTCATAGACAGGGAAATATACAGGGACATAGACGCTTCATCAGATGACGTTATCGGAATTTTCTACATGGAGTTCATCAAGTACACTGGAGGGGACTCGCAATCTTTGGGTGTAGTGATTACTCCGGCACATATCACAAAATTATTCTGCGACCTCGTGAATCTCAGGACTGATGACGTGATTCTTGATCCGTGCTGCGGGACTGGAGGATTCTTGATTGCGGGAATGCACAGTATGCTTGCTGCTGCGAAGAAAGAGTCTCAGCGCAGAAACATCAAGGCCAAACAGATTCACGGAATAGAGCTGCGTGATGACATGTTTGCTATGGCGACTACGAGCATGATTCTTCACGGGGACGGGCAGAGCAACATAGTGTGTGAGGATTTTCTGGCTACGACTCCTTCGGAAACACAGCTTAAGGGAATCACTATAGGCTTCATGAATCCGCCGTATTCTCAGGCCAAGAGTAAGGACACTGCGAATCTGTCGGAGTTGTCATTCACGAAACACTTGCTTGACAGTGTTTTGCCTGGAGGGAGAGTCGCGGTGATAGTGCCTGTGTCAGCGATGATAGGCAAGACAAAAGAAGACAGGCAGCTCAAAGCAGATATACTTGCGCGCCACACGCTGGAGGGAGTGATCAGCCTGAACAAGCAGACGTTTTACGGAGTGGGGACGGTTCCGTGCATAGCGGTGTTTACGGCGTGGGAGTCTCACCCGAAAGAAAAGCTGTCGAGGTTTGTGAACTTTGAGGATGACGGCTATATCGTGAAGATGCATGTGGGGGAACTCACCGAGACGGAGCGCGCGAAGGATCGGCGGCAGTATTTGCTGGACTGCTGGAGAGGAGAGCGGAGAGATTATCCGTCAAAGTTTATGGTGGAGACTCAAGTTGAGGCGGGGGATGAGTGGCTGCATTCGTTTTACTACTACAATGATGAGCTTCCGGATGAGGCGGCATTTAGTGAGAGCATGGGGGATTATTTGACGTTTGAGGCGAACATGATATTTCACGGGCGTGGGTATTTGTTCGGGAATGGTGATAGTGAGACTGATGGAGGTGATGAGCATACTTGACTGATGGGAGAGGATTTGACTCTTGACGGCGTGAAGTGGGGGGAGTTTATCCTCAGTGAGTTATTTGATGTGTCGTTGCCTTCAGGAGATATTCAGGCAGATAAATGTGATGATGGTGAATCTGCTTTGCTATCAGCCGGCTTCAACAATAACGGCATCTGCAAATTCATCAAGTGTTACGATGAGAGAGCTAATCTGTACAGTGGCAATGTTATTAGTGTTGATATGTTCGGTAAAGCATTTTTTCACGGCTACGAGTTCTATGCTGTATCTCATGGACGCATTAATATTCTCAAACCACGCAGAGCTATGAATCAATATCATCTGCATTTTATCGTAACTGCTATAAGTTACAGCGTTAAGGGGAAATTCTCATACAATCAGATGTGTTCCAGCAAACGAGTCAAAAGTCTGATTATTCAGCTTCCGGTTGATGAGTCCGGACAGCCGGATTATGCCTTCATGGAGAGATACATGCGGAACATTGAGCAGAGACTCATCAAGTCATACGTTGAGCAGGTATCAGTTAGATTACGTAATACCCCCCCCCAGAAATTACTTAGTCTTAACGGAGTAACGTGGAAGGGCTTCAGAATCAGTGATGTGTTTGTGATTTCACCCGGCAAACGTTTACGCAAGGAAGATATGAGCGCTGGAGATAAACCCTTCATCGGTGCATCTGACTCCAATAACGGCGTAACTGCTTTTGTGTCGAACTCTAACTCTTCAGAGGACAGAAACATTCTCGGCGTGAACTATAACGGCAGCGTTGTAGAGAGCTTTTATCATCCGTATACGTGTCTGTTCTCTGACGACGTTAAACGCTTCAGAATCAGAGACCATGAAGGCGACAAATATATTTACGAGTTCATGAAGACAGTGATACTTCAGCAGAAGGTCAAGTACACTTACGGCTACAAGTTCAACGAGCAGAGAATGCAAGGGCAAACAATTATGCTCCCCGCAGACTCCTCCGGCCTCCCGGACTGGAACCTCATGCGCAGCTACATGCTCGCCCACGAATCCCGACTCCTCTCCGCCGTCATCAACCACTTC
>JAFTBT010000030.1 GCA_017455085.1 Synergistaceae bacterium | reverse complement strand
TTATTATAGTGTGTGATGGCAAATTGTGATGCTGTTGTGTTTGGTGATGCTGTTGTGTTTGGTGATGCTGTTGTGTTTGGTGATGCTGTTGTGTTTGGTGATGCTGTTGTGTTTGGTGATGCTGTTGTGTTTGGTGATGCTGTTGTGTTTGGTGACGCTGTTGTGTTTGGTGATGCTGTTGTGTTTGGTGACGCTGTTGTGTGACGGCAATTCTTGAGGCTATTATCTTTCTGATGGTGTATTATTACGCAATTATCCCATTATCAGGAGGAACTAAAATACTTTGATTTCACTAAAACATTTCCGCTGTATACTCATCATTTCCGTCATACTGGCCATATCTGCAACACCATCATTCCCAGCACAAAATAAACCACGCACTTCATACGACATCATCATCGCAGGAGCTAGCACTGGAGGACTCTCTGCCGCTGTCCAGGCCGCAAGAATGGGCGCAAGCGTCCTCGTCGTCGAAGCTACCACCTTCATCGGAGGCCAAGCTACTGCTGCAGGAGTTACCACTATGGACGACATGAGCAGACAGAAAAGCGGTATATACCTCGAATTTATCACACTCATCAAGAATTATTACGACTCTCGCGGCAAATCTATGGGCACTTGCTACTGGGACGCAAGAAGCGTAGCCTTTGAACCTCATATCGGACATGAAGCATTCGTCAGCCTCATCAACTCGGCACGCAGAAAAGGCACTATAGATATGCTCATGCTCTCCGAGATCGTCAGCGTAAAGAAGGAAAAAAACATCGTCACAGGCGTTACCGTCAGAACCGGCGACAAATCCCGGCGAAATTATTCCTGCAAGATTCTTATTGATGCCACTGAATACGGCGATATACTCCCGCTCGCTAAGACAAAGTACAGAATCGGCAATAATGTATCTGGATTCGTAAACCCTGAGACTATGATTCAGGAAATCACTTGGCCTGCTATCATCCGCAAGTACCGCACAGGAATCCCCTCATACCTCAAGCCAAAAAATCCACTGCCAGGCTACGAACTGGCAAAGAGAAATTACGAGAGCTTCGTTAGTGCTGACGGTAACAACTTCAAGAATACTTACCCCGTACAAATGCCCGTGAACTTCATGACTCACAACGCATACAGAGGGCTTCCGGACAGCTCTAACCCATACAATTACGACGCAAGCAAGGAAAATAGACGCTACATCACAAAAACTGCCGTCAACTGGGGCAACGACTACCCGGGCACATACGGCTGGGTCAACGGCAAAAGAGGACTCCCTGTCAGCTACCTTGAGGACAGAAACGTACGACTCCAGATCGAACGCGAAGCACTCATCAAGACTCTGCACTTCATCTACTACATACAGAACGAACTCGGCGAAGACTGGTCCGTCGCTGATGACGAGTACAAGAATCGCATACTCCCTGAAGCTGCACGAGGCCTGCCCAAAGAATGGCACGAACTTATCAGCAGATTACCAGTTATGCCCTACATCAGGGAGTCCAGACGCATAATCGGTGAGCGTACCCTGACGAGCCACGAGCTGCTGCAAAATTCCTTGAGCTACCGTGACGGACAGACCAGCCACGAGTTCAGCAACGCAATCGCTATCGGAGGATACATCATAGACCTTCACGGGGCTAACTCTGACTCCGACATGGAGTGGGAATTTGAGGAACGAGCAATCACTACCGTCAACAACAGACCGAGAGGGCCTTTTCAGGTGCCGATGGATATTCTGATTCCTGCGGACACTGACGGGCTTATTGCTGCCGAGAAAAATCTATCCATGTCCAGACTCGTGGGAGGGGCTTTGCGTCTTCAGCCTATCACTATGATGACCGGACAGGCTGCGGGAGCTTTGGCGATGGTTGCGGTCCGTGAGGGGAAACAGCCCAGAGAAATACACCCTATGCTCGTACAATGGGAGCTGCTCAACGCTGGAGTGAATATATCGCTGTGCCATTACTCGGACGTTCCGGCAGAATCCCCCGTCAACAAAACTATCCAGCTCTCGAACGTGTACGGGCTTGTTGACGCGGAAGAGTACCCTCATGCTCCGGCGTATAAGATCGATGATCTGGATGATCCTGTGCTGGCTATGGCTGTGATTCGCGGGCAAGACAAGGGAAAATTCGGAGTCGATGCCGTGATCACCAGAGGGGAAGCGAATACGATACTCAGGCGGGCGATGAAGGCACTGCACCTTCCGGAAGAAGACACTCTTGCGGAGAAGGCGCATAATTTTGTGTCGAGAGGGGATCTCGTGAAGGCGGTGTGTGAGGCGTTTCCTGCACTGATGGAGATTCCTGAACCGAAGGACGCTCGGCTTCCGTTCAAGCTCGGCAAGCACAGAAATTCAGAGTACGCGGAGATTCTTGGCCGACTGGGAATCTTGAACATATACGGCAGTGATTCAGAGTTCCATTACGGCAGACCTGTCACAAAAGCAGAAGCAACGGATATTATCGTGAGGGCATGTGTTTACGCCGCAAGATAACATGTGGCGTGTAGTGTTGTTGAACGTATATATCACGTAGCGTGTAGTGTTGCTGAACGTATATATCACGTAGCGTGTAGTGTTGCTGAACGTATGTACACACAAAAAAAACACCCCCCTTCATACATAACGGAGGGGGCATTTCTTACTACTACAAATCCCAGTTTTTCCTGAAGGTCTCTAGAATATCTCTCTGACGCTCAGCGACAATTTCCGGAGTCCATTCTGTGCAGGCGGCTACCTGACTGGCTAGTGCATACGATGTAACTTTCTTGAAGGAGAAGAAAGCATCTTTCTTAGCCGTGAAATCGCTATTGCCTGCTGATGAATTTATCTCCCTCTCAAGCGGAATCAGATTCCCCAGCTTGTGAAGCCATTTTGCGCGTTCGTCCTCGTCCGGCCATTTTTCGGACCAGTAA
>JAFTBT010000177.1 GCA_017455085.1 Synergistaceae bacterium | reverse complement strand
TGCAGCTTCCGTTACGGGTGCAGCTTCCGTTGCAGGTGCAGCTTCCGTTGCGGGTGCAGCTTCCGTTGCAGGTGCAGCTTCCGTTGCAGGTGCAGCTTCCGTTGCAGGTGCAGCTTCCGTTGCAGGTGCAGCTTCCGTTACGGGTGTGGCTTCCGTTGCAAGTGCAGCTTCCGTTACGGGTGCAGCTTCCGTTGCAGGTGCAGCTTCCGTTGCAGGTGCAGCTTCCGTTGCAGGTGCAGCTTCCGTTGCAGGTGCAGCTTCCGTTACGGGTGCAGCTTCCGTTGCAAGTGCAGCTTCCGTTACGGGTTTAGGCTCTTCGCTCACTGTCGGTGTCTCCGCAAGCTCAGGTAACACGTCCTCAACTGTCGGTGCTGTATCCTCACTCACTACAGGCCGCGCAAAAAGCTCTTTGTCGTGTACCACCAACTGCGCACTCTTCAGCAAACTCTGCTGGTACGCATTCAGCCTCATACGTTCCTCCTGACTCGTCAGCATATTCTTGATGTCTCCGCTCACTTCCGCATACGGACTCACTGACGCGTCAACATGCTCCGTCTTCATTCCGACTGCGTAATCATCACTCGTAACGCTGAACACAGGGCTGACCTTCCCAACATCAAGAGACGCAAGCACATTCAACGTCCCTGCTGTGAATGCTGTTGCAGGAAGGAACACAGGATTGCGGGTAATGTTTATCACGTCATGAGAAGCAAGCTCATCCTTCGAGACTATATCCGCCCAAGACTCGCCGCCCTCAAGTTTTGCCCTGAGAAATTCTGCATCATCACTCTTCCTGAACTCTGCCATGTGCAGCATGTAGCCTTCGGGTTTAGTGTAAATCAAGGCCTTCATAGTCTCGTAAAACTCTACTGCTCTGTCCTCACTGATGACTATTTCACCGATAGCACTGCGCACAAGCTGGTCAGCTGCCATCTGTCTGGCAAGTGAACGCTTGTAGTCCTCGACCTTTACGCCGCTGTTCGCCAATGCCTGATAGAATGTCTCGCGCGTGGGGTAATATGCATCTGCATACGCCTTCATAGCAACATCCGCATCTGCATCGGAGACTCTGATTCCCTTCTCGTCAACTTCTTTTGCAATCTGCGACTCAAGCACTGCCTGATCAAGCACTGCCTGATAGATTGCCGGCATGTCAAGACTCTCTGCACTTCGGGAGCTGTAACTGCTGAGGTAGTCCCTGAGCCTGTGTTCAAGTTCCGAGCGCATAAGTGAGCGGCCATTGATTGTTGCTACCTCGTAATCACTCATTGAGCCGTCAGCGTTGCGTGTAGGTGTGCGCCTAGTGCCTCTGCCCTCGTACATCAGGAACGTGGACAGAAGAAACGCTACGACTATCACAGCCATAACCCACTTCATTTGTTTGCGCAGAAAATTCATCATAATAAACTAAAACCTTCTCTCTGGAAAATTTGTACTGAGTATTTTTTACGTTGATTTACGCATTGGAATTTTAACACAGGCATGTATTTTTTACACATCAGCTAATGATTTTCCCCGCTTTACCTCAACTTCGAGGGTATCTATTTCTCCTCCCGAAGAGCGCATAATTTCCCGCAGCTTTTCACTCACTTCATCGGCCTCACTCTCCGAACATTCGCACACAATAGAGTCATGCACCTGCAAGAACATTTTCCCGCATAGCTCCCTCTCCACGCCAATCATCGCTTTACGAGCTATATCCGCTGCCGTCCCCTGTATGGGTGTGTTGATGAGTGCTCGGTCTAGTGCCTGATACCTTGCAGGAATCTCCTTCACCGGCCTGATTCTTCCCCAGAGTGTCCGAGCAAATCCCCGCTCCCTCGCTTCACTAACAATCCTATTCATAACATCCTTCAGTCCAGGCAGTGCAGAAAAGTATCTGCTCATTATGTCCTTCGCCTCCGCCCGCGAAACTCCCAGCCTCTCCGCCAAACCGAACTCACTCATCCCGTACAGCAGACCGAAATTTATCATCTTGGCCGTCCGCCGCAGCTCAGGAGTCACCAGCTCAGGCATAACCCCGAACACCCACGAAGCCGTCTCCGTGTGAATGTCCCTACCGTTCCTGAAGGCATCAACGAGTCTCTCTTCACCGGATAAATATGCCAGCACACGAAGCTCTATCTGCGAATAGTCAGCAGCAACAAATACATTTCCCTCCTGAACCGGAAGCATTCCCGCCTTGATCTTGTCAGCCCACTCACCGAACGCAGGGATATTCTGCAAATTAGGCTCCCGCGAACTCAGCCGCCCAGTTCCAGTCGCAGCAGGCTCGAACGTTGTGTGTATCATCCCGTCCTCACCGGCAGACCTCACGAACGGAATCACAAACCCGCTCAGCATCTTCGACAGCTCCCGAAACTCCAGAAGCATACGGGGAATTTCGCTGTATGTGTCCTCACGTTTTGCGAGTTCCCCAAGCACAGAAGCATCCACGCTGAAACCTCCGGCCTTAGTCTTCCCAAGCGGCTCAAACCCCAAATGTTCGAACAACATCCACGATACTTGCTGCGGGGAGTTCAGGTTGATTCTTGCTCCTGTCTTGCGGATTATGTCTTCCTCAAGCTGGGAGATCTTTCTATCAAGCTCAAGCCTCAGCTCGAAAAAGTGATCCGGCGAGATTCTGACCCCATGTTCCTCCATTCTATTCAGTACGGGAATCAGCGGAATATCTATGTTTCTCATCACGTCACCTAATCCATCGTGAGCGTCTATTTCTGCCTGAAGACCTCCTGCTGTTTCTGCAAGGGCCAGTGCTGGATTCTTTGCTTTCCCTATGTACGAGAGCAGTTCGGGAAATTTTGTGCCTGCCCTGTCAGGATGAAGAAGGTAATACGCCGTATGCAGATCCCAGACGCTTGAGCTGGTGAATTTTTCGGGAGTGGCCTTGAGTTCGGGCTTGTAGTCAACAGTCAGAATCTCGCAGTCAGGCATGGAGAATTTTTCGGGTGGTGCGAAGAGTCGGGGTTCGGTCTGCTTAGTGCTGCCTATGCGTGCAAGAATCCGTTTCAGGCCAAGACTCACAGCTATGTTCTCAGCTTCGGGTATGTCCGGAGAAAAACTCAGGCACTCATCCAGAAATCTAGCATCATCAGCGAAAATGTCATCCTTCAGGCGAATCATGTTATCCCGCCGCCAGATGATGGAGTCTTTCCCTTCGGCCTGAAGCAGCTTGCGGTATTTTTGGGGTAGTGTGTCGAACGCTGAGAATATCTCCTCTATTGTTGGGTGAAGTGCCAGCAGTCTGGACGCTATAACATCACCGATCCCAGCAACGCCCTTGATGTTGTCGGTTTTGTCGCCCATTAACGCGAGATAGTCCGCCATTGACGAGGGAGGAAAACCGTACTCTTCCGTGAAATTGTTGGTGTCGTAGATTTCTGCTTTGGTGATGCCGTGCTTGATGGGGCGCATTATCTTTATACGCGGGCTGAGAATCTGGAACAAGTCTTTATCTGACGTGAGTAAAACCGATTCGTGTCCATGAGCCTGTGCGAGTCTTGCAATGGATGCTATGACATCATCAGCTTCTACTTCTTCTCGTATGACTACCCTGAATCCCAAGCACTTGAGGAGTTTTTGAAGTATATGGAGCTGGATTCGCAGGTCTTCATCGAGGGGTTTGCGTTCTGCTTTGTAGTCTGGCTGAAGATCATATCGGAAGGCGTGGAATCCGGAATTACTTCCTGATGCGTCAAAAGCTATTATGGTGCAGTCGGGGAATAGCTCATCCTGAACGCAGTACAGCATATTCATGAAGCCGACTATTGCGGATGTAGGAGTGCCGTCTGGAGCAGATAGGTGAGTTTTTAGTGCGTGGAAGGCTCTGTGTGCTATGCCATTGCCGTCAACAATAAGAAATGTCTTAATATGAATCACCTCATTATATGGATATGTGGAGTTGTGAATAAATTATAATATGCGAAAAATTTTCTGATGGAGTGTTTATGTGTGAGACAGTGAATAACTCAGTACAGGATACGCAGCTTCTTGGCCTACCCAAAAGTGATGATAATATCCGGCTCATCAGAAGGAGTTGTTGTGTATGCCGGTGAATAACTCAGTACAGGATACACAAATTCTTGCCCGCGATGAACTTCACAGGATACCCGAATGCGTTAATGCTATGTCGAACTCCTCAGGAGGCATCATCAAGCCTGAAGGGAAGAGTGATATTTTCGTCGAGGCTCTGAACTGGTACGAGAAACCCATAGCTCTCAACGGCAGAGTCTGGCGGCGCATTGATGGAGTGAACGTGATCTGCGGGGCATGGGCTAAATCCGTGATGGCCTGTCGGGATTCGTGTGATGACTTTCCGGCGGAAGATACTGCTCTGGATTCTGAACTGCTGGAGGATTTCCGGAAGACTGTAGCTGCTCACAACGAAGGCTATTCTGCACTGACACAGGACGAATTTCTGCGCAGGACAGGAATATTTTCAGGAAGACACCTCACGGCTGCTGGAGCGTTGATGTTCGGTGAAGGCCTCACGATTCGGGCAATGCTCAAACACGGAAAACTACACGCAGAGATTCAGGAGCCCAACATTTGGGGAGCATACACTAGGCTGATTCCGAGAGTAACACGTGCGCTCTCGGCCAAGTCTTCAGGCGAGGTGAAGAACGCTCTGACGAACACACTGATTCACGCAGAGTACAGCCTCGATACACACATAAACATATCCATACTTTCACGGCCTGCAAGAATCGTGATAGACAGTCCCGGAATCATAACCAGCTCAGTCAGGAATCACAGGCTGCATAAACTTTTCACCCTAGCAGGAATCTCATCAAGGCATATCACCACAGAATACGACATGCTGAATTTCCGGACACTATCAACGATTCACATTGAGGGAAGCACTCCGATAATCCTATAGTTAGCGTTGATGCTGATAGTCTGTACTAGGATTAACATCATCACTCCGACAACATACAGGCTCTCCGAAAAAAGTTTGCCCCTTGTAACAAAAACTTGACCCGCAAAATCACAACTGCTAAAATTCACGCCATCAAATCACAAAAGTTTGACACACATAATTTTCACATACTGCATATAGAAGGAGAATGACCCTCATTGTTCAAGAATAGACGGGGCTGTGTTTGGTATGCACTGCTCGTAGTAATGTTATGCGCTCTGGTTTTTGCGACTACAACAGAATCCGAAGCTGCCCGCAAGAAGAAAAAGTATAACGACTGGCGCGGAGTGGCTGCAGATATAGCTCTGGAGTTCAACGCCGCAATCGATGACGTGAAAGCCGACAACTACAAGGACGCATACACACACGTCAATGATGCATACTTCAAGTATTACGAGGTGCAGGGAGTCGAAAGCACAGTGATGTACGCGATCTCTGCCGCGAGAGTGAATCACATTGAGGCACAATTCAGGGACATCAAGCACGTGTTACTCGGCAATCAGGAGAAGGATAAAGACTCATTGCTCCAACAAATCGAGGACCTCAAGATAAAAGTGTATAAGGACTCTATGGTGCTTGACGGTATGGCAGAAATCGAAGACCCCGACAGCGTGGGAATGGCAATCTACACGGATACGCAGGTTCCCAGACCGCAATTAGCCTCGTCAACAACAGTGCAGGCAGTTCCGGCCAAGAGTGAGGCTCCCGCACAGAGTGAGGCATCTTCAGCACCGAAAGCTCCAGTAAATCGTGACTGGCTGACGTTCGTGACGGCGTTCGGGCTGTTAGTGCGTGAGGGACTCGAAGCGATACTAGTGATTGCGGCGATAGTGGCGTACCTCATCAAGACCGGCAACAAGCACATGCTCAAGGGTGTGTATTTGGGATCGTTTGCGGCGATTCTTGCGAGTGTGGTGTTAGCGTGGGCACTGGAGACCATGCTCGGCGAACAGAGCGGAGTAGCCCGTGAATTGCTCGAAGGCTGGACGATGTTTTTGGCGGTTGCGGTGTTGTTCTACGTGAGCAACTGGATGCTGTCGAAAGCTGACACGATAGCTTGGGAAAACTACATCAGCGGGAAAGTTCAGCAGTCCATAGACTCGAAATCGCAGTGGACGTTGATTTTTGCGGCGTTCATTGCGGTGATGAGGGAGGGAGCGGAGTTGATACTGTTCTACTCTGCGGCGTTCACGGGAGGGATGAGCGATCCTACATACATAGCGTACGGAATCGGTGCTGGAATTTTGGTGCTGGTAGTGGTGTGGGTGTGTTTCCGGTACTTCAGCGTGAGGCTGCCGCTGCGTGCGTTCTTCATGTTTACGAGTATATTGCTGTTCCTGATGTGTATATCGTTCATGGGGAAGGGAGTAGTTGAGCTGACGGAGGCGGATGTGATCAGCGGGCGGACAGTGATTCCGGCGATGAAGGGATTCAGTATAGAGATACTGAGCATATACGACAGGGCAGAGACTCTAATTCCGCAGATTATGTTGGTGATAGCGGCATTGTGGACGATGCTGCCGCATATGTTCAGGAAGAAGAAGTGATGTGAGTGATGGCCTGCCTTAAATAGGGGGCGGGTGGGCGGGGTGGCAGTGAGTGAAACGAGCTGCCTTTTAGATAAACGGTGCAGAGTTTTTACGCGTAACATGTGCAGACCACATACACGTAATATGTGCCAAGTCTATACACGTAACGAGAGCAGACCCCGACGCGTAACATGTGCCAAGCCCGTACACGTAACGAGTACAGAACTCGTACACACCTTTTAGGTTAACCCTCACGCATCACGTAGAGAAAGGGTAAATACTCCGCACAACTCACGCGGGGAATTTATAGACACACAATTTTCATAGGAGGTACTTTCATGAAGAAATTAGTGTTAGCAGTAATGTTCGCAGCAGTTTTCGCAGGAGCAGCGTTCGGAGCTCAGGCAGTATCAGTGAAGCCCGGCGAAGCAGGTTTTGAGGAAATCCCCATCGGCGAGACTCAGGTCGGACCCTACAACGTCGCAGCAGTGTATTTCCAGGCAGTCGACATGTATCCTGCAGGCAAGAACCCCTCAAAAGAGGACAGCGATATGCACCTCGAGGCAGATATTCACCTCAAGCCCGAAGCAGCTATAGCCTACGGATTCGGCAACGGCGAAGATATTTGGCCCGCATACCTCACAGTCAAGTACGAGATCGCCAAAGTTGACGGCAAAGTCGTAATGGATGGCTCATTCATGCCCATGAACGCAGACGACGGCCCTCACTACGGCGCAAACATCGCAAAAGGCCTCCCTGTCGGTCCGTACAAGCTCAAGTTCATCATCGAGCCTCCGACTGACTACCTGCTCCACACCGATCCGGAGACCGGCGTACCCGCAAAAGAGGACGCAAAAAATTTCTTCCAGACACACACAGTAGTATTTGACTGGAACTACACCGGAGAGCAGCTGCAGAACGAGTAGCATTCAGGGAAAACATAGCAGTAATTTTAGCGGGAGCTTTGCAGTAACATGCGGGCTTCCCGTTTTTTGTCGAAGGAGTGATGAAAAATTCTTAAGTATCTTGTTGCTGTAACTGACCACTTGGCCGCGTTCGCCGTAATGCTCGGAATAATTCTCAGTGCTTACCGGAAAAAATACACCGTGATTCTTGCGGTGCTAGGGATTCTTGCGGGAGCTGTTGTGTTCGGAGTGAGGATGCATGACCCTCGCGGAATGAATGTGCTGTTAATCCGCTTCAACCGTAAGCTAGTGGTGTGTATAGCGGGAATGTCGGTGTTGTCGGTTTTGTCTGTGATGTTCAGGAAAATCAATAGCCTCGTAATTTCCGTGATGGTGTTCCTGTCGCTGATGTACTTAGTGCCTCCGGTCTTGCAGTATACGCGTGAGTTCGTGTATTTCGGGGAGTCCGGCATAAGCACCAACTCAATGCTTCGTGCGCTGGGGTTCACACTCGGAATCGTGATGAGCCTGCTGCTGATTCTGGGGGCGTATGAGGTTCACAAGTCCCTGCGGTCTGAACGTGAGGGCAGAAGATTCTTATGTGGGTCTCTGGTGATTTTCGCGTGCGAGTACGGAGCGGCGGCTGTGGCTGCTCTCCAGAGATTGCGAGTCCTGAAGACTGGCGACTCATTTTTGGGAGTGTCTGTGTTTGACGTGATGATCTGGCGTGATGCGTACCCGAATGCGTTTCTGTTCGGGCAGTTAGTGCTTGCGCTGGTGATGCTTGCGTACGTGATTATGACTCACCGTCATCCTGTGGGTATCTTCGCGAACAAAGCACTCTTACGCAAGGAAAAAGCTCGACTCCGTGATTGCCGGCGTTGGTCGTGGAGCTTAGGAGTGTTTGGGATTCTGGCGGTGTTCATCGTGGTGGTGCTGCACTACTACGACACGAAGCCACCTGCGGAAGTTCAGCCTGAACCTTACGAACTCGACAACGGCATAATCTCGATAGCACTCGACAAAGTTTCGGACGGGCATTTGCACAAGTTCTCGTACGTTACGCCGAACAAGTACGACGTGAGATTTCTGGTAGTGAAGAAACCTGCAGGGACAGCCTACGGAGTCGGACTCGATGCTTGCGACATATGCGGTATAGCTGGCTACTACGAGCGCGGGAATGACGAAGTTGTGTGCAGACGGTGCGACGTGGTCATGAACAAAAACACCATAGGCTTCAAGGGCGGCTGTAATCCTGTACCGTTTGAGTACGAGATTCGGAGCGGGAAGATATACATTGACGTGAAAGAGCTGGAGAAGCATGAAATGAGGTTTAAGTGATGTTGTGGAGAGAGAATGACTATGTGTTGAGCTTTGGGGAAAGTTTGGCATCGCATTTATTGTGCAAAACATCCGGCTATATTTGTTCCCCTCATAAGTTACAGAAAGGAGACTAGCAATAATTGTTTTGGAGAATGGTTACTAAGACTCTGATCCGTCAGAGAGGAAAAATGCTGATGATTGCTTTCACGGTGATACTTGGTGTGTCGCTGTCGACTGCAATGATGAACGTTATGCTTGGTGTTGGCGACAAGGTGAATCGCGAGCTGAAGGTCTACGGAGCAAATATCACTGTGAGGCACAAGGACGCAGCACTGATGAATGATCTATACGGCCTTACGGGACAGGGTGTCAACGATAAATTTCTGTATGAAGAGGACGTACTGAAGCTGAAGAGTATATTTTGGGGGTTCAACATACTTGACTTTGCGCCAATGCTTGAGGGACATGCTACCCTAACAATAGCTAGTGATTTCCAGCCCGAAAGGACTTTGCCGGAAAACAACACCAACATGCAGACTGCAAACACTTCACCGGTCAACAACACCAACATGCAGAGTGCAAACACTTCACCGGTCAACAACACCAACATGCAGAGTGCAAACACTTCACCGCAAAATAATATCTATGTGCAGCTTTTGGGCACTTGGCCGGAAAAAAATACTGTCCTTCCAACAGGCGAAGAACTCCACACCGGACTAAAGGCTCTGCGTACGTGGTGGGAGATTTTACCAGGCGGCGAATGGCTCAGCGAAAACGATAACGACTCCGTCATGGTCGGGCATATGCTCGCTGAACAGAATAATATTCACACCGGAGACAGCATCACACTCAACGGAAAGCCCTTCACCGTCAAAGCCATCTTCAACGACGGCGGAAATGACGACAGCAAGATCCTCATGACCCTTCCGGCAGTTCAGGACATCATGAATCTTCACGGCAGAGTCTCAACTATCGAGGTATCTGCCCTCACCACTCCCGACAACGATTTAGCCCGCAAGGCCGCACAAGACCCCCGCAGCCTCTCTCCGGACGAATACGAAACATGGTACTGCACCGCATACGTCAGCGCGATCTGCCACCAGATTCAGGAAGTGATTCGTGACGGTGTGGCCAAGCCCGTGCGTCAGGTCGCCGAGTCCGAAGGTACTATCCTCAACAAAACTACTCTGTTGATGGTACTGATTACGATTCTCAGCTCTATAGGCTCTGCACTTGCTATCTCGAACCTCATCACTGCAAGCGTCATAGAGAGAAGCCAAGAGTTAGGCCTGCTAAAAGCACTCGGCGCGTACAACTGGCAGATAGTGCTGCTTGTGCTGCTTGAGGTCATGATTACGGGACTTTTCGGGGGGATACTCGGCTACTTTTTGGGTATAGGCTTCGCGCAGATCATAGGCCAGACAGTTTTTGGGTCATACATCGAGATTGCACGCATGGTGATTCTGATTGTGGCGGTGATTCTGTTTTTCGTTACGGTGTTGGGAAGCATTCCGGCTATACGCTACTTGACAGCCCTAAAACCTACGGAGGTACTTCATGGCAAATAATAGACACGGCAGCAGAAAACGTATGTATTGGCGCATGGTCTCAAGCTCACTCGTCCGCAGAGCCTCACGCCTCATCATCGCAGTACTCGCAATAGCTATCGGAGCTACGATACTTTCCGGACTCGTTACGATCTACTACGACATTCCGGAGCAATTAGGCCGGGAATTTCGCTCATATGGTGCAAACTTGATTGTGTTACCTCGCGGCGAATCAAAAATCACTCGTGAAAGCGTCAATGCCCTTCAGGAATCTATAGGCTCATCCAGAATCGTCGGCATAGCTCCCTACAGATACCAGACCGTCAAGATCAACGAACAACCCTACATCATCGCAGGCACAGACCTAGCGCAGGCCAAGAACAACAGCCCCTTTTGGTACATCGAGGGACGCTGGGGGAATCGTGAGGACACTTCGAGCGTCATGGTCGGACACGAAATAGCAGAGACTCTTGGCCTGAAGATTGGTGATAGCTTTCTAGTTCAGGGAGTCAGGTACGGTGAACACGCAGAGGCATCACGTCAGGATTTGAGTGCTGAGGAAAATTTACGCAGGGACTCAGCGCGTCAGAACTTTCACCGGAAATTCACTGTGTGCGGAATAGTTACGACTGGAGGAGCAGAGGAAGGCTTCATCTTTGCGGATATAGACATGCTTGATGAACTTATCGGCGACACATTCAGGGCTGATGTCATAGAGTGCAGCGTGATAGCAGACGCTAATGAACTCTCCGCGTTGTCGGCAAAAATAGAGGCAGGTATTCCGGAACTTATGCCCCGAGCTGTCAGAAGGCTCACGCAGTCACAGGATATTGTGCTGGGGAAACTTCAGGCCCTTGTGCTGCTGGTTACGGTTGTGGTGCTGATAATCACGATGATTTCCGTGTACACAACTATGATGGCTATGGTCGCTGAGAGACGGCGCGAAATTGCCCTGAAGAAAGCTCTCGGTGCTGAAAACAGGCTGGTGATGAGTGAACTTCTTGGTGAGGGCGTAATGCTTGGCCTAATTGGAGGAGCAGCGGGTGTGTATTTGGGCTTTGAGTTCGCGCAGAGAGTCAGCCTTAACGTTTTTGGGAGGGCGATAAACTTTCAGCCTGCACTGATCCCGCTGACTATAGCCGTCTTCATAGCAATCACTGTGTTAGCGTCAATAATACCTGTCCACAAAGTTATGGACATACATCCTGCAATAGTCCTGAAGGGAGAATAGAGAGAAAAAATGCCGCAGAAAATTCTAGAGCTGCATAACGTATCAAAGATTTACGGGAGCTTGAAAGCCTTAGCAGATATTAACCTGAGCGTCAACGCCGGAGATTGGTTATCCATCATGGGGCCTTCAGGTTCAGGCAAAACCACCATGATCAACATCATCGGCTGCATGGATACTCCTTCAACTGGCAGCGTGATTCTTGACGGTGTCGACATCAGCACGGAGTCCGCCGCAAACCTCACTCGCATACGCCGCGACAAGATAGGCCTCATCTTCCAGCAGTTCCACCTCATCAGCTACTTGACCGCAGTTGAGAACGTCATGGTTGCCCAGTACTACCACAGTATGCCCGACGAGGACGAAGCTATGGAGGCTCTCGCGAAAGTCGGACTCGCTGACAGAGCAAAGCACCTCCCTGCACAGCTTTCCGGCGGCGAACAGCAACGTGTGTGTATTGCCCGCGCACTCATCAATTCACCGCAGATACTTTTGGGCGACGAACCCACAGGCAACCTTGACGAGGAGAACGAAGGAATCGTAGTCGATATTTTCCGGAGGCTGCATGATGAGGGAGTTACAATTATTATCGTTACGCATGACCCGGAAGTCGGGGATGTCGCGCAGAGAAAGATTGTGCTTGAACACGGCAGAGTCATTGACGACATAGACCAGTCCGCTACGTTCGGTGAAGCTCTCAAACTCAAGGGCAGGTAATCCATCCGTTCAGCAGGCAACAAAAAGTGCAGGTATCTTTTCACGGACGCCTGCACTATATTTTTGCGGTTATGTTACGTGGAGATTAACGCTTTTTGCGGAGAATGAACCCCACCATCAGCATCAACGCTCCCAAAATTCCAGCGTTACAGCCGCCTCCACCGCCTCCGCCTCCTGAAGTTCTGTTGTTGTTGGTGTCAGGGTCAGGGGTTGTGTCTGGGTTATCGGGAGCTGGAGTAATCTCCTCGTCCGAAGCATCCAGCAAAAACACTCCCGTCTCGCTGGTGTCCCCAGATACAGGCACACAGTACACCGTGTAATACCCATACGGTATTTTCTCCTTCACGCTGTCAATAGTCTCTAGCGCGTTCACGTCAACAGTGAGCTTTCCGGCAGCAGCACCCATTCTGACGGACCGGCAAGACCTTTTGCCTGCTGGGTGTCTATCATATCCCCTGCAATCCTCGCAACAGGCTCGTACGTTCTGGTCTTCTCGCTCAGGTACACATACACCTCTGTATTAGGCTCTGCTCCCGCAAGAGTGAACGTGACTCTCGATGTAGGTGTAGTCGCCGGATCATTGATGACCATGTGTACAGGGTTAACGTCTGTGGGGACTCTGTCCCATATAGATTTGGGCTCTTCTTCTACGTAGTCATTATTTGGAGCTATCGTGAAGGCCTTTATGCACACATTCGCGTGATAGGGTACTCCGCCGGCAAAGTCATTCGTTAGGGCTGTCCCGTCAATCCAGTCGTCAGGGTCTCCGGAGTTGGATATATAGCTCTCATGATCATATACTGCCACGTTTCCGGAATAGCCTTTGATTGCAACCTCAATCGGGACTCCAGCAATCTGGTCATCTCCGGCGTTGAGGTTGGTATACTTGATGACTACGGAGAAATAATGCCCCTTCACAAGGTCTGTTGCCGGAAGTTCTACAGTATGATAGCCAGGGTAAGGCATAACTTCCGTCTTTGAGGCTAATAGCGTGCCGTCAGCAGGATTCTCGATGACCTGACTTGTGCCTATATCGTAAACGTATATATCCACTTGATTGTTCGCAACAGGAGTGTAGAAGCTCACAGAATGCAGTTTCTCTCCGGTTGTCCTGACCTGAAACACATTAGCTCCCCAGATTGATTTTTGTCTGTAGGTGTAGGTGTTGCACCAGCCTAACGAGTCATACTCATAGACGCTGAGATTCTCCGGACGCTTCTTTACGACGCACACGGCTCCTTCGCCGATGAGCTGCTCATACGAGATACATTCATAGCCTCCGTTAGAGCCGTCAAATCTCCCCCAGTTGTTACGTGCGAGCCATGCGCCATTGCTGGAGGGCTGCGTCAGGAAATTTTCTTTAGGGTAATTGTCATCCCACCCTATTATCGTGATTTCATGGTTCGCCAGCCACGAAGAAGCATCGTAATAAGCATCAGTATTCGCGTTAAAGTTAGTGCCTGACTTTTCGTTGGAGTAGTAGCCGATCATAGCTGCCCCGTAAGTCTTGACGAGGGTTTTTAGTGAAGTGTTGTCTACTCTGTTCCTGTAGGCGTAATCCTGCCTCTGGTTAGCGAAACTTGACGGAGTAGTTCTCGGTGCAGCAAACAGCGAGTCAGTGAGTATCAGGTCTTTGCGAGTCTCTACAGTCCTTCCGTCAGCGTAAATGATCTCTTCCGGAGTGGAAATCCTGTGCAGGATCATGCCTGCCTGCTCTGCCTCTGCGTGCGTGGACGGATTGCTGGTAGAGAACCCGAACTGCGCAAACCTTGCACTGTTCAGGTAAGGAAACATGCTCTCTTCAGCTATGCCCTGAAAGCTCGTGAGACACGCAAGCGCGGCTGTGGGTATGCTCCCGCCTGAAGGGCTGTGCCGTAATCTCCCATGTGTTCGAGCCTTGCTCGGTTTCTGTCGTATATGTTGAAATTTTTGCTGCCGTCCAGATTGATTCTGCTGAACCAGATAATCTGCATTTCCGAGAAGTCCACATCTTCGGGCTTCGCGTCAAAATTCGTGAGGTAGCTGCTCTCCATTGCCGCAACTGCCGCAAATGTCCAGCAAGTACCCCAAGGGTTTTGGCTGCGGATGGGAGTGATTCTGTTTTCGTCGCGTAAATCAAATTTCGATGGCAGAGTCTCCGCAGCAGTTATTCTCGGAACGCTCCGGAACATGTCATAGTCTGTATCCATAAAAGAGGCATTAGCGGGAATCACTAACGCCTCTATGATGAACAGAGCGCATAAAAATTTATGCTTCATTGTGCTAGTAACTCTCTATGCCTTTTGACTGTTCCGGGTCGATCATAAACATTCCGCCGCCTCTGGAACCGTCTTTGCTTGCGCTGCCTGCGATGCCGGACATCTCTGCTTCCGACAGCCTTTTGCCCTCTTTGCCCACAAGGAACTCACCGCCGCCGCGGGTGCCGTTACCGCTTCTGCCCATGCTGCCGCCAGCTACGCCGGACATCTCTTTGCCGGATAACGTCTCTACTTTCTTGTCTTCGGTTGACATGTTAATATTCCGCTTTTTTTGCTGATATTATGCTGAGAAGTGATGTTGATGATTATACTGCAAAAGTACAAAAATTCCCGCAAAAGCATTCATACTTTCACGGGAAAATTGATTGTCAGTCATCCAGCCCCACAAACGGATAATTATCCGGGTG